>NZ_JBTRXV010000014.1:0-59916 GCF_054608695.1 Thiomonas sp. | reverse complement strand
GGACTGGGTCGTCCAGCGCATGGCCGGATGCCACCATGCAGCCCCGTATCGTGCGGGTGCAGTGCCTGGCCGAGCCTGCTGCTGCCGGGGTTGGCACTGGGGAAGTCGGGCGTGAATCAGGTTCTACCTTCCCGTAGCAGTTGGCGGTCGCGGTGCTGCACATAGTTCATGATGCGCTGTTCGAACGCTGGGGTCATGTTCAGGAACTGGATGCCGACGGGGCGCACCGGCTGCCTCACCTTGTTGCTGCGGATGGCGCCAACGAATCGGACTTGCGCCTCGCTGGCCAGTTCCACACCGTCCAGGTCGAAGCGCACCAGAGGAATGTATTCGCCTTGGGTCAGAGCGAAATCCGTGGGTGAGGTGAGCAGGATGCGCATGCCGCTGCCACTGAGATCGTGACATTGCCCCTGGACGGGGCGGGCGCCGCGGCGTTGCAATTCAACCTGTCCGGCATCGCCAGCATTCACCAACACACGGTAGTAGCTGCGTCGCTGCAGGTAATAGGTGGTTTCGGGGTAGGCGATGCGTAGCGCACCATAGCCTTCCCAGTCGACAGCCTGAATCAAGTGACTCTGAAATCCGACGTAAACCCCATCCGAGCGTCCCAGGCAGAAAAAGGGCTGACCTTCGGCCACGCGCCTGCTGCCGTGCGCGGGGTTGAGCTCGTCAATGATGAGTTCTTCATTCTTCCGGTCGATGTGCAGCAGCAGCGAGGTGAACTCCTCGGCGTGTTCGCTCGGAATCACGGCCAGTGCGTCGCGGGTTCGGGCAATCTTGCCCAGAACATGTTCGGCTTTCTGGTGCGTGGTCAGACGGAACTCGTCTTTGAACAGCTTGTTGGCAACCTCACGCATCTTCGCACTTGGGAATGGGTTTAGATTCCCAGGCTGTCAGACCAGGCCAGAGCTTCCAGGTGAGAAGAGGTGACGCGCCGGCGGCTCAGACCCAACAAGCTGATGTGAAGATCGACATCCATCCAGCTCTGTTGTTCGCAGGCTTCGACAATCTGCAGGTATGGCCCGAAAGTGCCATGATGACGCTTCAGGGCCATGGTGATGGACTCAGACAGGGAAATTTCCTCGAGTGCCTTGTCCAACGGCACGCCGAGCATGACGTCGAGCATGGAGAACACGCCAACGACAAATGCGTTGTCGGCATCTTCCGCCGAAAGGGAGCCTTGCACCAGGAGCTCCATCATGCGGCCGCGTGTGATGGCGTTGCCTGCGATGGCGGATGCGGCGCTGTTGCCCGGGGTTGTCGCCATCAACAGCACCAGCCAGCGGAACAGCTTCTTATAGCCCAGGATCATCACAGCATGGCGGAACGAGGTGATTTCCGACATCAGCCCAAATCCCGATGAGTTGATGTAGCGCAGCAGCTTGAACGACAGAGCCGGGTCGCGCTTGAGCACTTCTTCGATACGCGGAATCTCGGCTTGCTTGTTGACCAGGTTGATGAGCTGCAGGACCGTGGAGTAGGCCGGGTTAAAGACCTTGGCGCTCACGGTCTGTGGTCGGGCGAAGTAATAGCCCTGGAACAAATGGAAACCCGCGTCGAAGAATTCACGGAAAGCTTGAACCGTTTCCACTTTCTCGGCAATGAGTTTGAGGTTGCGCAGGTGCTCGACCTTGCGCATCAGTGCAGGAACGACGCCGACCGGCAGTGCTTGCACATCCACCTCCAGGAAGCTCAGCGTCGGCAGCCATGCCGCATAGGGGGCCGTTGCCGCAAAAGTGCCCGCTGCCAACCGAAAACCACGTTCGCGTAGCGCCAGCATACGGGGCAGCGCCTCGGCAATGAGCTGCGCATCATCACGCGTGGCGCGCGGCAACTCAAGCACGATGCGTTCAGGATGCACGATGTCGAAATGCTCACCGCTCAAGTCATCCAGCCGCACATTGATGAAGGCCAGCTTGTCGCCAAACAGATTTTCCGAAGAGATGTTCGACAGCGCGTTGAACAGGAAAGCGGTGTCGGAGGCGCGCGTGTGGGTGGCGGGCGCCTCCGTACTGGTGGCCGTGGCGCGCGACAGTAACTCGTAACCTGTGATGTGCTGCTGCCGGTCGACGATCGGCTGGCGTGCGATATAGGTGTAACTATCGTCGTTACTGACAGCAGCCTGCTCGCTGACGATGCTTGGCGATGTCGATTGGGCAGATGATTCGGCGGGTGTCTGCATGCTGAAATGGTGCTGGGATGCTGGCGATGTGAGGAAGTTTCAGTTCGGTTTCGATGCTATCAGCCCGCAGCCCCGCCGCAGTGGCCAGACTCGATCGGGTGTTCGTGCGGCTCAGGCCGTCCAGGTTTTGAGCCAGGCATCGAGGTGGTCTTCCATCATCCAATGGGCCAGTACCTTGGCGCGCAATGCGTCGCCCTGGGCGCGCATTGCGGCGCGGTCGGCGATGGCGTCGCGCAGGGCGCGACTCCAGTCGCGGAAGCGATTGGCCACGCGGGTCACCGGGAAATCCCCCTGATAAGGCAGCAGATCCGAGCAGATCACCGGATAGCCAAGGATGCCGTATTCAAGAAGGCGCAAATGACTCTTGGCTGCGTTGAACGCATTGTCTTCAAGGGGAGCGACAGCGAGGTCCAGATCCAGGCTGGAGAGCTTGGCCGCGTACTGGTCCAGCGGCACGCCCGGGTGAAATTCCTTCACCAGCGGCTTGAGTGCCTCCGGGCACAGGCCGAAGAACACCCAGTCCACCTCGGCGGCTGTTTCCCGCACGACATCGACGATGAGTTCCAAATCTCCGGTGTGCCCGATGCCGCCCGCCCAGCCCACACGCGGCCGGGCTCGCTCGGCGCGAACCGGCTGCAGGGCACCCCAGCGCGCGGCTTCCAGATAGTTGGGCATGACCACCACCTCGTCACTGAATCCGGCATAGGCCTTCGCCAGTGGCTCGGTGGCCACGACCAAGCGGTTGCACAGGCCGGCAGCCTTGCGGAAGCGCTTGGCGATGTCTTTATGGATGCTACTTTTGTGCACGCTCTTGAGCGGTAGATTGGTGATGAGATCGTCAATCTCGAACACGCGAAATGCCTTGCTGGTGCGCGCGTGTCGTTCCAGCGCCTCGATCTGCGGCCATTCCATCTGGCGTTGCACCACCAGGCTGTCGGGCTGCATGCGCTCCATTTCCGCGGGCTCGTACAGGCGCATGGTTTCCCAGCCCTGAGTGACGCCAGCGCGGTTGAGCGCACGCATCGGCGCGATGATTCGATACTCGCCGCAACCTTCGCGGTCAGCGGGGTGTACCAGGATGCGCGGACACGGGCGCCAGGCCGGATCCCAGCTCAGGGGCGGCTGATCTTCCAGCAGAAAGTCGGTGCTGGCCAGGCTGAGGTGGCGGTTGTAGGCCGGGTCGTAGGCCAGCTTCGGCAGCCATTTGGCGTACATCGCATCCTTCTCGGCAGCAAAGCGCCTGAGCTTGGCCTCGTCCGGCTTGGCTTGGAGAAAAGCGCCGGGCCGCCCCCAGGTTTTCTCACCCCCTCGTGGGGCGGCCGCCGCCTGCGGCGGGCTGGCGGCCTCTTGTTCCACCTTGCCCTTCTGGCTTGCCGAACCTTCGTGCATCAACAGGGCATACGGCGTCCAGACGATGCGCAGCCCGGCCTCGCGCACCTTCAGACACAGGTCGATGTCGTTGTATGACACCTTGAAGTCGTTTTCGTCAAGTCCGCCGACCTGATCAAACACGCTCTTGCGCACGAGCAGGCAGGCACCCGTGACGGCGGAATAGTTCTGCGTCAACTGGGCGCGACCGAAATAACCGCGGTCTTCCGGTGCGCGGGCGATGAAGGGATGTTCGGCCGGACCCCGCATGCCGAGGATGACGCCGGTATGCTGGATCTTGCCGTCCGGGTACAGCAGCTTGGCGCCGACGATGCCCACGTCCGGGCGCAAGGCATGGCCCATCATTTCGTCGAGCCAGTCTTCGTGCAGCACCGCCGTGTCGTTGTTCAGCAGCAGCAGATAGTCGCCGCGCGCCGCGCGCGCCGCGGCGTTGTTCATGGCCGAGAAATTGAACGGGCCGGGCTGGCGGATCACGCGCAGACGGTCGCCGAGTTCGGCTTCCTTGGCCTCGATCGCGGCCAGGTAGTTGCGTGCATCGTCGGCCTGGCTGTCGTTGTCGATGATGAGGATTTCATAGCGCGGCCAGCGCGTCTTCTCGATCAAGGACTCGATGCAGCGCTGCAGCATGGGCAACTGGTCGCGCGTCGGCACCAGAATGGACACCAGCGGCCTGGCCTCGGGCAAGGGCCACTGCACGCGGAACGCGGGCGGGAAAGGTCCGGGCTGGACCGCCGCAGCGATGCCCAGGCGCTGGAAATGCCGCTCCAGCGCAGCCTGGCCCGCGGCCAGAATCTCCGGGACCGATTTGCGCGTGTGCCCGGAACCCTGCAGCCGGTGGTACAGCACCTCGGGCACATGGCCGATGGCCGCATCGGCGTCGTGCCCCCAGGAGATGGCTGCGCCATCTCCGCCCCCCTCGGGGGGCAAGGAAACTTGGGACGGCCCTGCGTTTCCTTGCGCGCCCCTGGCCTGCAGATGCTCCCAGGCGCGCAGCGCGAGGTCGTAATCCTCGGCGCCTTCGTGCGCAGCGTCGAATCCCCCCAGAGCCGCGAACAGGTCGCGCCGGACCAGCATCAGGCCGCCGACATAGGGCAGGCTGCGCAGGTAATCCAGATTGAAATCCGGCTTGCAATGCGGGTTCACATGCTGGCCGTCGGGCGTGATGTTGTCCTCGTCGGTATAGACCAGTTGCCATTCCGGATGCTCGCGCACGGCATGGGCGATGCGGAACAGCGCGTCGGGCGCGAGCTGGTCGCCGGCGTCGATCAGGCCCAGCCAATCCGCGCCGCTGTCTTTCAGCGCTTGGTTGGCCGCATGCAGCAATGCAACGGCCGATTCCGCTTGCGGAAGGTTCAGAGCCTGTGCGCCGAGCCACTGCGCGTCGAGGCTGGCGGCCGTGGCCTGGGCAGGCTGGGTGGCATGCGGGAGCAAGGCGAGGGCGAATCGCGGCAGCGGCGGCTTGGCGCTGGTCCAGCTGCCGATGGTCTGCAGCGCCCAGTCCTTTTCCCGAGGCAGCCAGCGGCCTTCGGGCAGCCAGGGCTGGATGGGCCGCGGAGGTTCGGCCAGGATGTTGCCGGCGGTATCGGCAATCTGAAAGCCGGCTTTCTCGGCGCTCAGCGCGAACAAGCGCTCCACGGCATGCGCCAAGGTCGCATCGGCCTGGCCTTCCTCCGCGTCGAAATCGGCTTCGCTCAGATTCAGCGCCAGCAAGGGATCCAGCGCCTGGGGGCGGCACCAGAACATGGACCCGGCGAAATAGCCATGGCGCGAGACATCGGGGGCGATGCCCATGCGTTGTGCCAGCCCGGCCAGGCGTGGCAGATTGGGGTCGCCGCGCAGGCCGAGCCAGAAGCCCGAAGGCCCGATCAATCCAAGCCTGGGGTTACGCGCGAAAGCGGACTGGACCTGCAGCGGCGCTCCCAGCAGCGCGGCCACCAGTTCCTGGCGCCAGCGATCACCGTCCCGGTGCTGGAGAAACGGGATCTGGATGTTCTGGACTTCGCGTAGATGGGGGGATTTTTTGCCGTGAAGAAACAGCAACTGGCCGTAACGCTTCGTGCGTGCATGGCGCAACAAGGCCAGGCGCGGCGCGATGTCGCGGCCCCGGTTGGGGTGGCTGAGAACAAAAGCCTGCGGGGCGTCGCGCGCGATGTCGTCCAGAACATCCTCACGCCCCGCGCTGAGCGAGACATACAGATCCTTGGGCTCGGGCAGCGCGGCCAGCATCCGGGCGAATTCGGGCCAGAGTTCGGGGTAGTAGAGGTGCAGCAGGACGGCCGTTCCCGTGCCTTGCTGCTGGCCGGCGCGCAACACGCGGGCTTCGGCATGGCCGGCCGCGGACGCCGGCATGGCTGCGCGGGTGGGAATGAACACGCGGGATTCGGCGGGTTGCGGGCGGGCGCGATAAAAAATCTGCAGGCTGATGAGCTGCTGGTACTCGTCGGCATCGACGTTCTTGAGCACCAGATGCTCGGTTTCGAGGTTGGCGGGAAAGGCGGCTGGGCGCGGGGTCTGGAAAAAACGGCTGTCGGGTCCGTAGCTGACGGCCTCGACCGTATACCCCGTCTGCTCCAGCATGCGCTGGCCCTCGTCGCGGGTGAAGAACCGCAGATGGGTGATGTCGAGAATGCCGGATGGCTCGTAGGTCAGGCGGCCCTCGGCCAGCTCGTTGAGCAGCCAGAGGTTGCGGGCGTTGGGAAGGCTGATCAGGACCTGCGCGTCCCCGGACAGCCAGGGCCGCAGGGCGTGCAGCGCGCGCCATGGATTGCGCATGTGCTCGAGGACATCGGCCAGAACCAGGGTGTCGAGGCTCGCGGCCTGCAGTCCCTGGGCCGCCAGATCGACGTCTTCCAGCAAGCCCGGCATGACACGGTGATAGTGCGCCTGCGCCTGGCGCGCGACATGGGGGTTGGCCTCGATGCCCCAGAGTTCCACTTTGGGGAATTGCCGTTTGAGCCAAGCCCCCATCGCGCCGGATGCGCAGCCGACGTCGAGGACTCGGCGTGGTGGTTGCCGCAATAGACTCAGCAGATCAGCGCGTGGGTTGCTGTGATAAGCCCCGATCCCGGTCTCTTCAGCGCTGTCGATGGACTCCCAAAGATGGGTCTGGCTCGATGTCATGTGTCAGATGTATTGGAACAGGCTGAGCCCTTGCACCTGGACGAAAGCCTTTTGCGCCGCCTGCAGCGCGGTGAGGCTTTGCTGGTACTGGGAGATGACCTGAGGGTAGTTGATGTCGGCCAGTTGCGACTGCTGGGTTTGCAGTTGCAGGGTCAGGCTGGCGTTCTGGGTTTGCACCGCCTGCGCCTGCTGCAGCCGGCTGCCGATGGAGGCCTGGGCACTGAGCAGATGGGTCTGGTTCTGGTCCAGACTGGCCAGGACATTGCTGATGGCCTGGGCGCGCTGGGCATTGGCGCCGGGGGTTTGCGCCGTGGTGGTGAACGCCTGCTGCAGCGCCTGGAAGGTGGCGAACAGGCTTTGCGGACCGGCGCCCGCGATGGTGAACGTGTCTCCTGCCGCAGGCGTGCCCTGGATGGGGACGCTGATGGCCGCGCCACTTCCCGGGGGAAGGGCGATGCTCATGCCGTTTGTGTATGTGCCGCTGCTGACCACCCCGGAGCCGGCCATGCCCGAACCGGTGCCGCTGGTGACGGTGTAGCTGATGGTGCCGCCGCTGGCCATCGTGCCGCTGAAGCTGATCTGGTACTGCGTGCCGTCGACCAGCAGCACCTGCTGGGCCAGCGCCGGGTTGCTGACGCTGCCCGGGCCGGCGGTGGCATTGCCCGTGTTGCCGCCGGACGCGGCCACGGAGAACTTGCCGTTGCCGCCGGGCACGTTCATGAACAGCGCATTGCCGGGGTCGCTCACGGAGGTTTGAAGGCTGGGGCCAAGGGCCAGCTGGTTCTGGCTGCCGTCGCCCAGATACTGCACCTGGCCATTGGGCTGCAGGGAAAACGGCTGGGCCTGGCTCTTGCTGCCGGCGAAGAGATAGTTGCCCTGGCCGTCCTGGGTATTGCCGTACTGCACCAGCTGCTGCAGATAGCCCTGCATGGTGGCGGAGGCGTTTTGCAGATCCTGCGTGTTGACGGTTCCGTTGTTCATCTGCACGGCGAGTTGCCGCACCTGGTCGACCAGGGTGCCCACGCTTTGCAGGGTGGAGCTTTCAAGCTGCAGCGCGTTCTGCGCGTTCTGGCCGTTCTGCTGGTAACTGGCCAGGCGGTTGATCTGCCCGGTGAGCGTGACGTTCTGTGCCGCGGCCACGGGTTGGTCCGACGGGTTGACCAGGGCGTTGCCGGTCGACAGCTGCTGGCTCAGGGTATTGAGCGTGTTCTGCTGGTTGAGGATGCCGCTCAGGCTGGCGGCGTAGAACTGCGGTGTGCTGATGCGCATGACGTGCTCCCCGGCTCGCTCTACAGCGCCTGGATCAGCGACTGGAACAGGCTGTTGCCGACCTGGATGGCCTTGGCTGCGGCCTGATAAGCCTGCTGGTACTGAATGAGGTTTGTGGCCTCTTGGTCAAGATTCACGCCGGAAACAGATTGCTGCGCCGCGCTTGCCTGTTGCACCACGGCTGCTGCTGCGGACAACGAGCTTTGCGCTTGGCTGCCTTGGCTCGCAACCTGACTGACGAGTTGACCGTAGGCACCCTCCAACGAGGTTGTGCCGCCGTTCAAGGATTTGGCCGTTTGCAGTGCAGCCATGGCCTGGGCGTTGTTGCCATTGCCTGGGCCACTGGGCGTGAGAGTAAAAGCATCGCCGGATGCGGCGGTGCTGCCGCTCAAGGTGACCTGCCACTGCCCCCCTGGGGGGGTGTTCGGGTAGTTGATGCCGAGGGTCGTACCGCTGGTGCCCAGGGTCAGGTTCCCTGAGCCGACCACGCCGGATGTGGCGCCGCTGCCCGATGTGACCTGAAAGGTGACCGTGCCGCCGCTGACTCCGCTGCTGGTGAGTGTGAGCTGCAGTGGCACGGGCGGACTGGCGAGCGTGTTCGAGAGATTGACGCTGGCGCTGCCGCTCGTGGCTGTAAAGCTGCCCGCAGATAGTGTCAGATTGCCGAGGTTGGAGTTGACCAGCACGCCACCGCTTTGAACGGATCCAGCACTGCTGACATAGGGCGAGGCTGCAGCGATGGTGGATGGGGCCGTCAAGAGCGACTGGAAATTCAGCGCGCCGTAACGCGTGGGTTCAATCAGAAAACTGTCACCATTCTTTGGCGTGCCACTGGCTTGGGTGAGTTGCACACCATCGAAGCTCAGGGGCAAGGTGCTGCCCGAGGTGATGACCTGCTTACTCGAGAGGTTCGTCACCGTCCAGTTTGTGCCGTCAAAGCGTGCCAGATAATCGGATGCGGTCAATCCGCTGGTGTTGACGATGCTGGCCGAAATCTGGGCGGAGCCGGTGTTGCTGCTGCTGGACAGAACTTGCGGATTCCCCGTCGAGAACATTGCCGCTCCGAACGTGCCGCTCAGGTTCAGCCCCTGCGCCTGTTGCGAATTCATGGCCTGCGCCAACCCATCGGCAATCTGCCCGAGAGCGTTCTGTGCCGGTTGCAGCACCTGGCTGCGGAACTGCAGCAGGCCACCGAGGTTGCCGCCTTGCAAGCCCGAGGAGATGATGGCGCCGCTACTGGCATATGCCACCTCGATCTGCGTCGGGTCATAGGAATTTGGTGCCGCCTTGAGCGCGTAGGACTGGTTGCCGGCCACCAAAACCTGACCATTCCCGGTGTACACATTCACCTGGTTGCCCTGTTGCAGCACGTTGATGCCGACCTGGGCCGAGAGTTGGGTGACCAGTTGGTTTTGCTGGTCGAGCAAGGTGTTGGGTGCCTGCCCCGAGCCCGACAGGTTGTTGATCTGGGTGTTGAGCTGGGCGATCTGCTGCGTCAAGCCGTTGATCGTGGTGATGCTCTGCCCGATTTGCTGGTTCACGCCGCTGGCCGCGTCCTGCAACTGCCGGGCCGAACCCTGCATGGCTTGAGCCAGTCCTTGCGTCTGGCTGATGAGGTTTTGGCGCGAGGGGATGTCCGATGGGTTGGCCGCCACTTGCGCGACGCCGCTGCCAAAGAATTGGTTGATTGCCGTACTCAGGCCCGAGCCGGTTCCAGCCAGCAGATTGACGATGGGTTGCAGTTGGGTGTTCAAGGTGTTGGCACCACTGGCCGTGGCCGTGGTGCTCCAGACCTGGGACTGCAGATAGCTGCTGTAGCTGCGAGTGACGGTTTCAACCTGGGTGCCGTTGCCCAGATACAGCCCGCCCAGCAGCGTGGGCGGCTGGGTGGACTGGATCGCCTGTTCACGGCTGTAGCCGGGGGTGTTGACGTTGGCAATATTGTTGCCCGTGACCTGCAGCGCCTCCTGCGCCGCTTGCAGGCCAGTAAGGGAGTTGCTGACGAGACCGCTGATGCCGGACATTTCAGCCTCGCCCCAGAGTTTGGCGCTGCGTGGAGGAATGGGAATGGCCGTAGGCCGGACCGTACACCGGCTCTGGCAGGCGCTGCGACGATTGCTCCAGTGCCTGCCGAATGGCTGCACTCCACACGGTCAGGGTGTGCTGCAATCCTTCATATTCCTGGCGCAGTGCGTTCACCCGCGCTGCGAGTTCGGTCGACACCGCAGGTTTGTCCCCGGCCTGTTGCCGGCGCGCTGTACAGCGATCAAGCTCGTCGAGCAGGGGTTGCCAGAGGGGTGCGAGCCAATCGGGTGTCGCTCTTGCGGCAGCGGATGCCGTTGAGGCTTGAAGCGCCAGATCGCCGTCCAGCAGGGCTTGCCGCTTCTGGCGCAGCACGTCGGTGAGCGCTGCAACCAAGCGGGCTTCGTCCAAGGGAGGGGTGTTCGTCATTGCTGCCGGGCCGGGAGTCGCTGGATTGCAGGTCGCGTGAGTCGGTGCTTTGGCTGTTCTAACGTCACCGTGCGGCCAAACTTGAGCCGTCCTGCAGGCCAAGCGCCGCGAGCGCCCCGCGCATGGTTGGGCTTTGCGCCACGGCCAGCAGTTTGCTGGCGTAATGCGGGTCGGTGGCGTAGCCACTGCGCTGCAAGGCTGCGGCAAAACCGGCAATATCGCCGCCTTGGCCGCGCACGTTCTGAAAGCGTGAAGAGCCGAGCAGCATCTGCGCGTAGTTCTGCACGCTGTCGGAGGCGCTCTGGTAGGCGCGGAAGGCGGCTTCGCCCAGGTGCGAGACCCCATCGCTCACTTCGCTGGTGATCGATGTCAATGTCCCACCTTGCCAACTGGCACCCGCCTTGATACCGAACAGGTTATTGCCTGGAGCGTGGCTGCCCCAACCCGTTTCCAGAGCTGCCTGGGCCAGAATTGCAATCGGGCTGACCTTCAGCGCCGTGGCCGCCGACTGCACGCTGGGCAGGATGGACTGGATGAAAGCCTGCGCCTTGTCCAGTAGCGTGGGCGGGGCTGTGTCGCCCTCGGACGTTTGCGTCCCATTGCCTGGCACGTGCGTGATCGCAACGGCGCTGCCTGGACGGACTGTGCCGCGCGGCGGCGTCGCGGTGGTTGCGGATGCAGTGGTGGCGCGGGGCCGTGGTGTCGACTCGGCGGCCTGCGGCAGAGCGCCGGGCATGTTCGTGCCGGATGTCGGGCCGCTCGCCTTGCCCGGGTGGACTGGGTGTGCAGTGCCGTAGCGCGTGGCCAGTTCCTTGGCCAGGAAGCTGGCCAGACCAATGCCTTGCCCCTGGCTGATGGTGGTGGCGATCTGCTGCGTGAAGAGTGACTTGAACATCGGCCCGGAAGTGTCACCGAGCAGATCGGGACCAAGGCTGGTGGCGTTCATCACGGTGAGCATCTGCTGCATCAGCAGCGCCTCGAACTGCTGCGCCACGGCCTTGATCGCCTGCGGGTTGTGCGGGTCGGCCTTGGCTGCGGCTGAAAGCTGGTTCAGCCCCTGGAACGAGAGGCTGTTGGCGGCCGCTGGAATTGTTGGCGGCAGAGGGGTCAGGGGCAGGATAGGGGTTTGCATCGCCGGCCTCAGATCACGTCGAGTTGCGCATGCAGGGCTCCTGCGGCCTTCATCGCCTGCAGGATGGCGATCAGGTCATTTGGCGTGGCGCCCACGGCATTGAGGGCACGCACGACAGCTTCCAGCGTCACGCCAGGGTTGAACATCAGCAAGTTGGCCTTGTCCACCTTCGCTTTCACGTTGGTCGTCGGTACCACGGCGGTCTGCCCGGCACCAAGCGGGTTGGGCTGACTCACCTCATATTGGGTGTTGATCGTCACCGACAAATTGCCGTGCGCCACCGCGCAGGACCCCAGCGTCACGTTCTGCCCCAGCACCACGGTTCCACTGCGAGCGTCGATCACCACCTTGGCTGGCGGGGTTTCCGGGGAGACGTCGAGCGCTTCCAGACTGCCTAGAAAACCGGTACGCGCACCCGGATTGGCGGGTGCGCTGACTTGCACCATGCCCGCATTCAAGGCCACGGCCGTATTGGCGCCATATTGCTGGTTGATGCGGTCGGCAATGCGACTTGCCGTGCCGAAGCTCGGGGTATTGAGCGCCAGGGTGAGCGGCCCGGGCTGGTCGAAATGATTGGCGACCGCGCGTTCCACGGTGGCGCCGTTGGCCACCGTGCCCGCAGTGAGAAAGTTGACTTGTGTGGTGTTGCCCCCCGATGAGGCACCAAAACCGCTGACCACCACATTGCCCTGCGCCACCGCGTAAGTCTGGCTGTCGGCGCCTTTGAGCGGAGTCATCAGCAAGGTGCCTCCGGCGAGGCTGGATGCATTGCCAACGGCCGAGACCGTGACGTTGATGGTCTGTCCAGGTTGAGAGAAGGGCGGAAGCTGGGCGGTCACGATCACCGCGGCCACGTCCTTGGGCTGCAGGTTCGACGCCACGCTCGGCGGCAGATTGATGCCCAGACGCTGGAACATGTTGAGCAGCGACTGGGTCGTGAAAGGGACCTGGGTCGCCTGATCGCCGGTACCCGACAGGCCCACCACCAGCCCGTAGCCCACCAGCTGATTGACCCGCACGCCTTGCACGCTGGTGAGGTCGCGAATCGCCATGGCCTGGGCCGTCGTGCCGGCAGCAAGCAGGGTCAGGGCGAACAGCAGCCGGTTCAGAAGGCCGGAACGCGAGCGAGATGGTGCGCTTAGGGTTTGCATGAGATCGTGTTGGTCACGTGCCGTTCAGAACGGCCATAGCGAGAGGAAGAAACTGGTCAACCAGGGCACCTTGGCCGCGGCGTAGACGCTGCCGTTGCCGCTGTATTCGACGCGAGCATTGGCAATCTGTGTGCTGGAAACGGTGTTTTGCGGTGAGACGTCGGCCGCGCGCACGACGCCGACCACGCGAACGAATTCGTGTCCGCCGTTGAGCATCACTTCCTTCTGGCCGGAAATTTCCAGGTTGCCGTTGCTCATCACCTGAACCACAGTGGCTTGCAAGGTGGTGGTGAAGGTGTTGCTTTGCGCGGTGGCGCCGTTACCGCCGAACTTCTGTGCCGAGGTGGCGCCAATGCTGGGGCTGTATGCACCGAGGGTTGGAACGACGCCGAAAAAGCTGGTGAGACCGGCACTCACGCTGTCGGACTTGTTGATGGTGGTGTTGGTGGACTTGGTGGCGTTGGCATTTTCCTGGATCAACACCGTGATCAGATCGCCCACGCGGTGCGCGCGCGTGTCCTCGAACAAAGTCACGTTCGTTCCAGGTTGCCAGATCGAGCCATTGGCGGTGTGCGCGTTCATGGCCTCGGGCATCGCCGGAACGGGCAGGGGCTTGAGCTGTTCGTCGGCCATGTGGCCGGGCATGTCGGCGCAAGCGCCGAGCAGCAGCGCCAGCAACGATACGACAACAGTGCTGACATGGGTGCGCATATGCGGAGCCAGCTCAGATGTTCTGCTCGGCGTACTGCAGCATCTGGTCAGAAGCCTGCACTGCTTTGCTGTTGATCTCGTAAGCGCGCTGCGTGGAGATCATGTCCACCAGTGCAGAGACCACGTTCACGTTCGACGATTCGAGATAACCCTGTTGCACCGAACCCAGGCCATTGAGTGTGGGCTGACCGGTATTGGGGCTGCCAGAGGAACCCGTTTGCAGATAGAGGTTGGTGCCTACGCTTTGCAGCCCCGTGGGGTTGACAAAGCTGGCGAGCTGCAAGGTGCCGACCTGCTGCGGCGCCGCTTGCCCAGGCAAGGTGACTGACACCGTGCCATCGTTGCCAATGGTGATGCTCTGTGCACTTGCAGGAATGGTGACGGTGGGCTGTATCAGGTAACCGTTGGACGTGACGAGCTGCCCCTGGTTGCTGAGTTGGAAGGTCCCGTCCCGGGTGTAGGCAATGGTGCCATTAGGCTGCAGCACCTGAAAGAACCCCTGACCGTTGATGGCCACGTCGAGCGAGTTGCCGGTTTGCGTCAGATTGCCCTCGGTCATCAGCCGTTCGGTGGCGATCGGGGTCACGCCCGTGCCGAGTTGCAGGCCCGAAGGGTATTGCGTGGTCTGCGATGACTGCGCCCCGGGCTGTGTCAGGTTTTGATAGAGCAGGTCCTGAAACACGGTCCGCGCACTCTTGAAGCCCGTGGTGTTGACGTTGGCCAGATTGTTGGAAATCACATCCATGCTCGTCTGCTGGGCTTGCAGACCGGTGGCGGCGATATAGAGGGAGCGAATCATGGGAGAGGTCTCATTCGAAGGGCGTCGATAAGGACAGGACTTGAGGCGAAGCCGCCATCAGCTCACATTCAGCAACTGCGTTGCGGCCTGCTGGTTCTGGTCCACCGTCTGCATCAATTTGGTTTGGATTTCGAAGGCGCGGGAGTTGTCGAGAATCTGGATCATGGCCTGTACCGGATTGACGTTGCTGCCTTCAAGCGCACCCACGTCCAGTTGCATTGAACCATCCTGCTGGGCGGGGCCCTTGGTGTCGCGGAACAGGCCGTCGGCCCCACGTTGCATTTGCGTGGCAGGCGGATTGACGAGTTGGATGCGGTTGACCACAACCAAGGCGTTGGGCTGGCCACCGACAGGTACGCCGGAGATGGTGCCGTCGGCGCCGATCTGCACCGATTGCAGCGGCGGCAGTGAAATCGGTGCGCCTCCCTGGCCGAGAACCGGGTGACCGTCGCTCGTGCTCAGGATGCCGCTGCTGGATACCTGCAGATCGCCGTTGCGGGTGTAGGCTGCATCGCCGTTTTGGGCCTGCACCGCAATCCAACCGGGCCCCTTGATCGCGACATCGAGATTGCGCCCGGTGTGATTGACCGGACCTTCCTGGAAGTCAGCACGATTGCCTTGCGTGGTCACGTAGGCATTGCTCGGCAGTGGTTCGCCATACACGGGCAAGGCGCGAAACTGGGCCTCCGCTGCGCGGTAGCCGGTGGTGTTGACATTGGCCAGATTGTTGGTGACCACGTCCTGCCGCTGCAGGATGGCGCGAGCGCCGTTGGCGGCAATCCAAAGGGTATCCATGAGTCAAGTTTCGGTCGGGCTTGCAATTGAATCGAAGAGCCACCCCAAGGATCGCGATTCGATTGGGGCTGGCACCGCTTGCGGCGTTCTGGGGCTGCTCGCTTACAAAGTAAGCAAGGTCTGGACCACCTGATTCTGTGTCTTGATGGTCTGGGCATTGGCTTGGTAGGCCTGTTGAGCGACGATCAGATCGACCAATTGTGTCGACAAGTTGACGTTGGACTGTTCCACTGCGCTGGCCTGGAGCGTGCCCAATCCGTTGGAACTGGGTTGTCCGGTGAGCGGTTGGCCAGACTGGTAGGTCGCAGCGTAGTAATTGTTGCCCACGCGCTGCAGATTCTGCGGTGCTGCGAAGTTGGTCAGCGTGATCTGGCCCAGGATGGACGACTGGCCGTTGCTGTAGACGCCATAGACCACCCCACCGGGGTTGATGGACAGATTGCTGAGCTGGCCGACGCCATAGCCGTTATCGGTGATGCTGCTCACCGCCGACGGCGCGCTGTAATTGGTCGAGCCGGCGAAATTGAGGGCAATAGTGCTGCTCGAAGCGCCATCGGCCCAGTTCAGCCCGGCAATGGTGCCGCTGACCGTGCCGCTGACGGCTCCGGCGGACGTGAACGGCAAGGTTCCGAACGATCCTGAGGTGGTGCCTCCCGAGGCCGTTGTGCCGTTGGCCGAGTAGTAGACGTTCCAGGTTGGTGTCGCACCGGAGGTGAGCTGGTAGTAGCTCGTCAGTAAATGCGATGCCCCCAGGCTGTCATAAACCGTCGTACTCGTCGAGTAGTTGTAGCTGGTGGGGTCGTTGATGTTGAATGCCGTGCCGCTGGCAATCGGCGTGGCTCCGGCGTCCAGATTGAGGCCGATGCTCAAGCCTGATGTCGCTTGCGGCGCCAGGATTGTTGCCGTGACGCGCAACGGACCGGCACCCCCGGTCAGCGCGCCGCTCACGGCAGGGGTGCCGATGAGCTTGCCGCCCGCAGCATCCACGATATGGCCGTTTTGATCGATCTGGAACTGGCCGTTGCGACCGTAGACGGTTGCGCCGTTGTAGTTGAACTGGAAAAAACCCGTGCCGTTGATGGCGACGTCCAGCGGGTTGCTGGTGGTCTGGATATTGCCCTGCGAGAATTGTTGGGCCACGGTCTGCACGGTCGTGCCAATACCGATCTGCCCAGCAGCTGGTGCGGTCCCTGCAATCGCCGAGGCGTAGGCGTCGGCGAACTGAGCGTTCGACTCCTTGAAGCCCACGGTGTTGGCGTTGGAAATATTGTTGCCCATCACCTGCAGGTCGGTGGAGGCGGCTTGCAGGCCAGAGAGTGCCGTTTGAAAAGTGCTCATCGATATCCCCGGATGGGTGGTGTGCGGTGCTGTACTGGGATGCTTTGCCGGCGCTTACATCACGCCTTGAATGCTCGCAAGTGGAATCGTGCCGCTCTGACCTTGAATTTGCAGGGCGGGGCCACTGCTGGCGTTCAGGTACACCGACTGCACCTTGCCTGTCCCGAAGGGAATCGCGGCCACGCTCTGGCCGCCAGAGTCCGTCGCCTGAACGTTGAAGCTGTAATTGCCGGCTGGAGCGGGTTTGCCGCTGGAATCGGTTCCATTCCAGTTGAACGTTTGCACGCCGGTAGGCAAGGCTCCGAGCTGCAAAGTCTGGATGACTTGTCCCGCGCTGTTCTGAATCTGAACCTGCACGTTCTGCGCGGCGTTGGCCAGGGTGAAGCCCCCGGCGGTGCCGCCACTTGCTCCCAGACTGACCGAGTTGTTGTCGAACACCACGTTTTGCCCGACCAGATTGGCGGCTTGAAGACCTTGCGACTGCGCCAGTTGCGCGGTCAGCGCTGCCATGGATTGCTGGATGGACTGCACCCCGCTGGCGGTGCTGAACTGCGCCAATTGCGCCGACAAGTCTGAATTGCTCATCGGGTTGAGTGGGTCCTGGTTGGTCAATTGCGTGACCAGCAGGTTGTAGAAGGTATTGACGTTGCTCAGTCCACTCACGCCGCTGGCGGAGGTGCCGCTGCTGCCGCTCGTCTGCAGCGATGAGAGAAAGGCGTTGCTGCCGATGGAAGGGATGCTCATGGTGTTGTCCTTCAAGCGTTCAGGCTCATTGGCCCAGGGCTAGGGTTTTGAGTAGCAGGTTCTTGGTGGTGTTCATCACGTTCACGTCGGCCTGGTAGGCGCGCGAAGCGGAAATCATGTTGACCATCTCGTCCACCGGGTTCACGTTCGGATAAGCCACATAGCCTTGCTTGTCGGCCAGCGGGTTGCCTGGGTCGTACACCAGCTTCATGGGCCCGGGCTTTTCCACCACACCGGCAACCTGCACACCGCTGACGCCTGCGGGCACCCCCGGGCCGTACAAAGGTTGCGCGGTGAACACGACTTCGCGGGTGCGGTAAGGCTGGCCGTTGGAACTCGTGGCCGAGTTGGCGTTGGCCAGATTGCTGGCCACGACATTGAGCCGATAGCTCTCGGCGTTCAGGCCGGAGTTGGCGACATCGAGTGCAGTGAACAGGGACATGGCAGGGATCGGCAGCCGGCGTTTGGAGTTCGGGTTCAGTTGCCAGTGATGGCTGAGGTCAGCGTCTTGATCTTGCCGGTGAGGAAGGTCAGATCGGCCTCGTACTGGATGCTGTTCTTTTGGAATGAGGCCTGTTCTCGGCTCATGTCGACCGAGTTGCCATCGAGCCTCACGGAATTGCCTGCCTGGTAGGCGACGAAGGCGGCAGCCGGATTCGCGGTCTGGGTGCCTTGTTGTTGGCCGGATTGCTCAACTTTCAGCACCAGGGAACCCTGGGTCTGGCCGGGCGTTTGTTGGAGCGCACTTTGAAGCGCAGCGGAGAAGTCAAGGTCCACAGCCTTGTAGTGAGGCGTATTGGCATTGGCCATGTTCGCCGCCAGCAGTTGCTGTCGATACGCGCGCAGGTCCAGCGCGGTTTGCAGCGGAGCGAATGCGCGGTCGAGGGCGGAGTTCATGGTCAGGTCGTGGCGGTGGATGCCATGTCTTCTGCACGAAGCGTGCCAGTGCCTCCGCCACGTCAGCCCTTGCTTGCATGCGGCCATCCGTGCCAGCGGCACCCAACAGGAGCGGCAAGGCTTTGCCGCTTCGGCGGCAAAGCTGGGTTCACTCCGGCTTCTTCCTGGACTGGGTCACCAGTCGAATACCTTGGCACTCCAGTGGTATTGACCTTGCAGCATGGAGGTGGATGGTCAAGCCCGCATTGGGTGGGATTGGGTCGGGATCGACGGGGTCTTGCGAACCATTGAAGGCCGGCTGGCGACGAAAGGAAGCATGAAGATGTGCGGTGTGGGTTGGATGAGTGTTCAGGCGAGAGCTTCGCAACAGTGCTCCGGTCTTTGGCGTGGGGTGCGCTGCTTGCTGCTCGTCACGTTCACCGTCTTTGGCGCAGGTTTATGGGGTTCCAGCATGGCCGAAGCGGCTGATGCCACGGCCTGGGAGCCCGCCGAAAGCATTCGCCAGGTCGTCGAGCATTTCGTCCGAAGTCGCCTGCCACAACAATCGCAAGATGCGCGCATCACCGTTCAGGGGCCTGTGGAGGGCCTGCATTTTCCCCGCTGCGGGCATATGCAGGCGCGTGACTTCGGCGCTGCCAACCCTTTCGGCGCGCAGACCGTCGAGGTGGCCTGTTTGACACCTCAGGTCTGGTCTCTCTATCTACCGGTTCAGGTGGCTTGGCCGCAGGGGGCAGTGGTTGCAGCGCGGGCGCTTGGTGCCGGGCATGTGCTGACCGAGGGCGATCTGGCCGTGGTGCAGCGTGACCTGTCGAGCCTGCCCGCAGGCGCGATCACCAAGCCGGCGCAGGCCATCGGCAGGGTTCTGCAATACAGCGTGGCGGCCGGGCAAAGCGTCACCCAAGGCATGCTCGCCGGGCCGCAGCTGATTCACTATGGGCAGTCGGTTCCCTTGGTCGCACTGGGGCAGGGCGTGAGACTGGTGGCCTTGGGTATGGCCATGGAAAACGGGCGCCAGGGGCAAACCATCCTGGCGCGTAATGTCCAATCTGGCAAGGTCGTCACCGGCGTTGTCGACGGGGCTGGACAAATCATGGTGGCGATGGGGCCTTGACGAATCAGGGCAATCGATCGTCATGCCAAGTCGGTCAGTCATATTCCGTCAAATCCATGACGCAGCCGCCGGAAATTGGCGTCGAATAAAATATTGATTGGAAAATTTTTAAAATAACCATTAATAATTCTATTTTTTTAGAACAAAACTGTCTTATGTAAAGACTTGGGCTGGCACCAGGTTTGCTTGTTTTGAGCAATCATCCCTAGGAGCTGTGCCCATGTCGGCTTCGGCAATCACAACGAATATCGAAGCCAGCACCCCACACCCGGTCATGATCGGTGCTGCGGGAGACAGGCTGGACGCTGTGGATTCATGGCCAAATGAAGGTGCTGAGAGCCCTGACTCTGTAGCCATTCGTATGGCTCGAAGCTTGCCGTCTTCATGGCTGCAACGCTGCCTGCGCCAGGGCGCCTATCGCCAGAAGCCGAGAGCCGTGGCGGCGCTGCCGATTGAGGCCATCGAGCAGCATTTGCGTCAGGCGATGGAGCCGGCGCTTCGCACGGACACCCTGACCACTGCAAGCGCCGCGCTGATGGCAGAGCTCCAGGGTCTCGGTGGACGGGTCTCCAGCCTGGCGGCTGCGAGCAAATCCCAACCCGAGGCTTTGCGCATCTACGACGCCATCGTGGATAGCGGCCTGGCCTCCTTGCAGCAGATCGCTGAAATCGAGGTCGAACTCACGGCACAGCGAACTGGCCTCGACCCGCTCACCGGTCTACCGGGACGCCGAGCGCCGCCGCAGCGACTGCTCGCTGAACATGCATGGGTGATGAGGCGGCATGATCATTCTTGCGCGCTTGCGCTCATCGATCTTGACCAGTTCAAACTTGTCAACGACCGTTATGGTCATCTCGCTGGCGACCGCTATCTGGGGGCCTTCGCCACGATGCTGCAGGCGGAATTGCGGCCTTACGACGCCGCTTTCCGCTACGGCGGTGACGAATTCGTGATCTGCCTGCCCCGGACCACAGACGAGCAGGCGAACACGGTTGTTGAACGCATTCGCAGACGACTGCAACGAGAGCCCCTGCTGCATGTGCAGAGCCAAGCCTTGTCGGCGCAGTTTTCCGCCGGAATCGCCGCGTTGGACCCAAACGCCACCATCCCCCAAATCCTGTGCGAGGCTGACACTTTGCTCTATGCCGCCAAATCGCGATTGCAGCAGATGGGCGAGTTCCGCTGGGCCAAGACAGGTTCAAGTGGGGTCTGAACTGAAGCCCCAGTGCGGAAACATCGAAGGTCTTGACGCCATGAAGTCCGGGCCGAACCCGTGTTGCTTGCCACGGAGCTGGTGGTGAATCTCGCCCAAGCCTCTCCGGACGAGTTGATGGCGGCCTTCGCGCGCGATGCCGGCGTCTTTCTCGCCCAGTTCGAGCAAGCCCTGGCTGATGTTGCCATGGGCGTCGAGTCCATGCAAGCGCTTGGCCATGCCGGCGAGGCGCTGCGAGGCATTCGCATCGGCGCTGATTTTCTTGGGCTGGAGGCCGTACGCCAACTCTGCCGGCAAGGCGAGCAGGAATTGCTGGTGCAACTGCCTGGCGTCGGCGCAGGAATGCCTGTGCGCTGGGACGTCCTGCGGGTGGTGGTGACTGGGTTGCGCCGCACGCTTGAGCCCCTGGGGGATCTTGAGACTGAGCCGCTACAGGATCATGTCGTCGGGCTGACCCAAGGCTCCCCTGAGCGACCGGACCCGGTTGCATCTCCGGCTGCGGAAATACTGGTTGCTCAAGTCGCCGAGGCAGCGTCGACGCCCCCGGCGGTTGCAGCGGCGGAATCCATGACGTCTGGTTCCGACCAGGCGGTTAGATCGGTTGAGTTCTCGATTGCGGCCCAGCCCGCGACCGCAATCGGTCAGGATCAACCCGTCAAACGGCCCGACATTGAGCCGCCAGCAATCAAGGCCGCCGACCTCGAGCCACCCGAACTAGGACCACCTCTCGTGGAAGTCGTGGCTCCTTCACCAGCATCGGCGACCATGGCACCCGAAGCAGCGCAGGCGTCAAGGGACGGCGCGCCCCCCTCCGGTCCCGTAGCTGACTTGCAGCAGCCGCCTCCCACCGAGGGAAAACAAGACATTTCGGGTGGCAGCGCGTTTGCTACAGAGCCGTTTTTACAGCTGCTGGCGGAGATCCCGGGCTTGTTGCGCGAGCAGATCAAGAGCTGGCGGGAATTGCGCGAAGCCTGGGAGTCATGGCAAGTCAAAGTAGTCGCCGCATCCCCAGTCATTGCTGAGCCTGAACTTTCATCGGCGCCCATCGCACCGATGAAAGTTGCCGACATGAATCCTGACATCAAAGCGGCCGACAGCTCAAGTCAGATGGAGAAAGGCGCGCCGCAAGTCCGCCAGCATCAACCCTGGGATGCCGGTATCGAAGTGCGTTTGGTGCGCATCGGCGCTTGGTCGCTTGCCTTGCCTGCTACGTGTGTGCTGGGCGTTGTTCCCATGGATAACCGCAGTTTGAGCCTGCCTCGCGGCGAAGCGCTGCTGTTCACGGATGTTGGCGCCGTACCGGTTCTGAGCCTCGAATCCGCCTGGGGTGCATTGCCCGCCGAGACCTCGTGCATGTTGTTGCTGCAGTACCGTGAGCAGTTTTTCGCGCTGCGCGTGGACACATGTGCTCCCGTCCAGACTCTGCATTTCTGGTCCATCCCGCCGCAGATCGGAGCGTCGTATGGCATCGAGGCGGCCGCGGTGATGCCGCAGGCGGTGGCGAGTTCGATGGCGTTTTTGCTCTCGCTGAGGTTTCTGTCGCGCCTTCAGGGGCAGGTCCGTGGCAAGCGGCGATGAATCCAGCACCGGCCTCCCTGCATGTCGGATCGCATCTCCCGCAAGGGGTGCAGGCGCGTGATGCAGAGCCCGCTGTTGCGCAGGGTTCCGGGAGTTGGTTGCTGTTCGAGGCCGATGGCCAGCTATGTGCCATCGACAGCCGCCAAGTGCGGCAGATTCTCTTGCCATCCGGCTTTTCCCCCCTGCCTGGCCACAACCCACATTGCCCCGGCTTGCTGGCGTGGCAGGGAAGAGTTTTGGTGGTGCTCGATCTTGGTTTCAGCCTTGGCAGGCGCGCGAGCCTGGGTCGGCCGCAGACACGTCTGCTGGTGTGTCAGGGACCGACGCATGCTTGGGCCGTGGCGGTCGACGCGGTGCGAGGGTTTCACCGCGACTCGGCGCTCGCGCCGGAGTGGATCCCTGTGAGCCCCGGTTTATCGCCGCCTTGGAACGCCATGTTCGCCTTGTTGCCGCTGGCATCGGCGCCCGATGGCGAGGTCTGTGCCTTGCTGCATGTGCCGGCTCTATGGCACGGCTGCCTTGCCGTCATGTCCGAGTTCAGCGCGGCCGCAGATGCACGGCTGCATGTCTTTCCGGAGTTTGAAACGTGAAAATCTCCCCGATGCGGGCCTTGTTCCTGATGTGGCTGCTGTGCAGCGCGTGGATGGTCGGTTTGTGGTGGCTGGTGCGTGGTGCGTTCACTCCTGGCCTGATCGGCGCATCCGCGGCCACGGCCAATGGATCGATGCTGAACCTCGCCCTAGGGGGAGGGGTCGTGCTCGCGCTGTTTTTGGCCCTCTATCTCGGCCTGAGCATCAAGATCGAACAGGGCCGCTTGCGCATCACGGCCCAAGCCCTGATGCGTGGGGCTGCGCCACCGGGTACTGATGTCGCGCCCGAGTGGCGCGGCCTGCTCGACGATTTGCGCGTCGTCTCCCGTCGCCAGCAACAGGAACTGGCCGATACCAACAAGAAATTGCATGCTTGTGAGCATGACCTTGCCGTTGGCCAAGCCCGTGCCATGGCCACCAACTCAATGGCAGTTACGATGCATCAGACCATCCTCGGCACTCTTGCCGAGGTCGAGCAGATGCTCGCCGGCATGCCGCTTCAGGGGGCGGTGCAAGCGGATCGTCAAGCACGCGCCCATTCGAGCCTGGAACCGTTACAGCTCAGCCTGAAGGCCAGTGTCGCCTCTCTCGAAACCGTACTGCAGCCCGTCTCGGCACTGTTGAAAGCTGCGGAGATGGCGCCTACGTCTTTAACCGAAAAACACGAAGCGCGAACGCATGCCGCCGAGATGAAGCGTGCTTTCGTGCAAACGGCCACGCGGCTTGCCGAATCCATGCAATTGTTGGGGCTGAATTTCCGTCTCACACTGGAGCGCATCAGCCTGGAGCGTGACGAGAACCCAGAATTGGCCTCGGTGGTCGAGGATCTGGAGCCCTTATGCGCCGAGGCTGCGGTTTTGCAGGATCAGGTTCGTGCAGCAGAACGGACCTGGTTCGAGCTGGAGCCAGCCCCGACCGCTGGCGAGCCGTCTGCATGGCCGCTGCCGGGGCCGCAGACCCGGCAGGTGTTGGTCGCATCCCTGCAGCAGGCTGCACTGGAGCTACAAACCATGACTGCTGCATTGCAGCAAGCGCACTCTGAGCTGGAGCGGGATCCGACCGAATGGGTCAATTCGGAATCCGCCCAAGACTCCTTGCGAACGACTCTGGGTGCGATGTCACAGCGTCTATCGCTTGCGCTGCAGCAAGGGCGGATGGAATTCGCCCCGTCGGATATGACCACGCCGGCGCCCGACGCTGCCATCCCGAGTCCTTTCCCGCCTGATGCGTCCAGCCGCCACAGGGATGCTCAAGGAGAGGGCTAAAGTCTGGCGGTGGCGTGCCGTCAACCCAGGTGCGGGCAGGTTTGCCTGCATCCGGCAGGGACGCCGGATCATGTCCATCCACAGGAGCAACAAAATGGCCATTTCCGGCATCATCAACACCAACGTCAACGCGCTGAATACACTCAACGCCCTCGGCAGCACATCGAGCAGCCTCAGCACCTACATCCAGCAACTCTCCACCGGCAAGCAGATCAACGGCCCGTCCGATAACCCAGCTGGCTACGCCATCGCCCAGCGCTTCCAGACCCAGATCAACGGCTTGAACCAAGCGGTGTCGAATGGCAACCAGGCCGTTTCGCTCGTGCAAACCGCCACCGGCGCGCTGCAAAACGAAACCAACCTGCTGCAGCAGATCCGCACCATCGCCGTTCAATCGGCCAACGGCTCCAACACCTCGTCGGACCGGGCTTCCCTGCAAGGCGTGGTGTCTCAGCTGCTGGCCCAGGTTCAAACGATTGCGACGCAAACCCAGTTCAACGGGCAGAACATCCTCGACGGCAGCTTCTCCGGCCAGCAGTTCCAGGTCGGCGCGAATGCCAATCAGGTGATCAATGTTTCCATCGCGAACTCGCAGGCTAACTCCATTGGCGTCAACACGATCGGCACAAGCGGCACGGTTTACGCAGGGGCCAGCGGATCGGTCACCAATAACGGCTACGGCTCCGCTTACACCATCAACACCGGCGCTGGCGGTTTCACTGCAGGTACCGTCTCAATTTCAGGATCGGCGGGTGCCAGCGGCGTTGCCGTCACGGCTGACGAATCGGCGTCCAACATCGCCGCCTCGTTCAATGCGATCACCCAGCAAACCGGGGTGAGCGCAACGGCCAATACCAGCGTGGCTTTCACCGTGACCACGGGTTCGTTCTCGTTCTCGCTGAGCAACGGCACCTCCGGCAACCCGACCAATACCGTCAACATCTCGGCCAACGTTACCAGCACCGACCCCACTGGCCTGAGTGGACTGGTCGCGTCGATCAACAACAGCACGGCACAAACCGGCATCGCGGCCAGTGTGAATTCCAGCAACCAGTTGGTGTTGAGCCAGAACCAAGGACAGAACATCCTGGTTTCTGGTTTCGGCGGCAGTGGCACCCTGCAAGCAGGTTCGGCGACAGCCATTAGCAGCGGCTCGGGCACGGCACTGGTGCAGGGCTTCGTCCAGTTGCAGTCCACCCAGGGCTACTCGCTGAGCGGCGGCACCAGTATCGGCCTGGCCAACATCAGTTCGCTGAACGCCGCCTCGACCGTGAATGTGTCCACAGTCCAAGGTTCGAATCAGGCCATCTCGATCATCGATAACGCCATCAACGCCCTGAACCAGCAAGGTGGTGCGCTCGGTGCGATTCAAAACCGGATTCAAGCCTCGGTGCAGAACTCGCAGACCACCGCGACCAATCTGCAGGCGGCCCAGTCCGTGGTGCAGGATGCGAACATCGCCCAGGCGACGACGCAACTGTCGAAGTATCAAATTCTTCAGCAAGCCGGCATCTCCACTCTGGCGCAGGCCAACTCGCTGCAGCAGAGCTACTTGAAGCTGCTGCCGTAAACCAGTCTGAGGCTTGACCAAGACTTCCCCCGGGGGCTGCAAGGCGTCCCGGGGGTTTTGCCATCTGAAAGGTGGTTTTGTTTGGGGAGTTGTTCGCGTTTTTAACCGGTTCTTGGCGGGGGCATCATGAACATTCAAGGTGTGGCAGGACTGCCCGATGCGGGCGGTGTGCAAAAACGGTCAGCGGGCGATCTGCCCCCCATCGCAGCCAAGCCGCCTGCTGGTGCTGACGCGTCATTGCCTGGACCAGCACATACTCCGGCTGGCGGCGCAACGCCACCGGCGAGTCCCGGCACGGCACCGGCTGCAAAATCGGCCCAGGCTGTGGACAAAGCGCAGAAGCAGATCAGTGCGCAGGAGTCTTCGGTCGCGCTGACCGCGGGACTCGACCCTGGTGGCGATCATCCGGGGCAGGTGCTTGTGGAGCTCAAAGACAATGTGACGCAGCAAGTTTTTTTCCACTATTACCTTCCGGCGGAACAGGTTGCGAAGGCCGCGACGCAGGGCACGACTCAGGATGTGCCACCAGGCACTTTGCTGAAAGGAAAAGCCTGAGCAAGGGCTTGTGCTTGCTGTGCTTCAAGTTTGCGGCGGCTGCGCCGTTAAGTCAGACAAGCGAATACGCATTCGGAGTCAACCATGTCGTCGGTGTCCATTTCGGGTTTGGTGAGTGGAATCAATGTGCAGTCGCTGATCACCACGCTCAGCGCGGCTTACCAGCAACCCATCACCCTGTTGCAGAACCAGGAACAGTCCTACCAGACGACCCTGAGCGCCTGGGGCTCGGTGCAGAACAGTCTCTCAAGCCTGCAGTCGGCCGTGGGCAGTTTGCAAAACGTCACCAGTCTGAACAATCGCACGGTCAATCTGAGCAACACCAGTGCAGTATCAGGAACGGCCAGCGCGAACGCACCGCTGGGCAGCTATTCATTGAGCAACATCGTTCTGGCACAGATGCAGAGCGTGTACTCGCAGGACTTCACATCGGCCACCAACACGGCAGTTGGCACGGGTACTTTGCAAATCCAGGTGGGCAGTGGATCGGTCACCAATATCAGTATTGGAAGCGGCAACAACACGCTCAATGGCATTGCCGCGGCCATCAATGGGTCGAATAGCGGTGTGAACGCCGCAGTCATTTACGACGGCACGGGCTACCGCCTGACTCTCACCGGCAACAATACCGGCGCAGCCAATGCGTTTACCGTGAGCACCAGCGGTGCGACAGGTTCGCTGGCGGCCCTGAGTTACAGCGCCAGTGCGTCCGGTGGCATGACCCAGAGCCAGACGGCGCAAAACGCTTCAGTCAGCATCAACGGCCTGGCCATCACGAGCGCCACGAACACGGTGAGTGGTGCGATACCGGGAGTGAGTCTGAACCTGTTGCAAGCAAGTGGTTCGACAACGCTGACCGTGGCCAATGATTCCAGCGCCTTTGTCACCTCGGTGCAGAGTTTCGTCACAGCGTTCAACTCGACCATGAGCACCTTGAACCAGCTCACCGCTTTCAACGGTGGAACTGGCACGAGTGGATCGTCCGGCCAGAGCGGTCCGTTGATTGGTAACGCCGGCATCCAGACGCTGCGCACGCAGTTGCTCAATCTGATCAGTGGCCAGGGCATTGGTACGACGCCCGGCAGTTCTTACACCTCGTTGGGAGCGGTGGGCCTGAGCTTGGCGCAGAACGGCACTCTGGTGCTGAACTCGGGCACCTTGAACCAGGCGCTTTCGAGCAATTACAACGCCGTGGCCGGCTTGTTCGGCCAAGTGGGTAGCGCGACCAATGCCAACGTGCAGTACATCGGCGCCGGCAACAGCACCCAACCCGGAACCTATGCGGTGAACGTGACAACACCCGCAGCGCAGGCTAGCGTCACGGCGGCCAACCCGATTGCAAGTGGTGGTTTGAGCAGCGCCGAAACCCTGGTGATTGGCTCGGGAGCGACCAGCGTATCGGTGCAACTGGCCTCGGGTGCAACGATCAGCGCCATCGTTGCCACCATCAATGCCACGTTGACTCAGCATGGTTTAAGCAACATCGCAGCCATCAACAATAACGGCAGCTTGCAATTCCAATCGTCCGGCTACGGTAGTGCGCAAAGTTTCACGGTGGTGTCCACCCAGGCGGCCTCAAGTGGTAGCACTGGCATTGGCACCACGTTGCTCACGGGCAAGGGGACGGACGTGCTTGGCTCGATCAACGGCCAGACCGGCAGCGGCGCTGGCCAACAACTCACGGCCACCGGGCCGGGTGCGGCGCTCGGATTGCAAGTGAGCGTGACTGGCCAAGGCACGGGAAGCCTCGGGACTGTCACTGTCAGCCAGGGCATCTACCAGCAGATGAATGCCATCCTGACGCAGGCCCTCAACACGCAGAGCGGCTTTGTTTCGGCGGCCACCAGTGGCATCAACAGCACCATCACCAGCATCAACCAGCAGATCACCCAGTTGCAAAGCAGCGCGACGGCCCAGACCGCCTTGCTGCAGCAACAGTTCAACGCCATGCAGACCCAGGTGGCGCAACTGCAGTCGGTGGGTCAATATCTGACGGCATTCTTCAATACCGGCAGTTCCAGCAGTTCTTCGTCAACCAGTGGTTGAAAAATTTAGGAGACGTCTATGAGCGCAGGATTGGCTGTACAGGCTTATCGTCAGGTCGGGCAGCAGGGCGTGCCCGAAGACAAGCTTCTCGTACTGGGTTTGGACGGGATTCTGGAATATTTGCGGCGTGCCAGAGTGGCCATTGCTGACAGCGCGACCGACCGCAAACTGCTGGCCCTGAACAAGTCTTACCAGATCGTTGAGCATCTCTTGGTGGCCTTGCCCGGCGCGCCAGAAGTTACGCCGTTGGGGCATCGGCTTGAGGGTATTTATCGCTATTTATTGGAGCGTCTGGGCCAGGCCAATATCTTCGACGACGTGCAAGCCATCGATGATTGCGATGCTGTGGTCACCGCTCTGCGCGACTCCTGGCTTGAAGGTCTGCGCCGGGGCTGAAGCTGCCCATGCACGGTTGTCGCAGCGGGTTATGCTGTGCGCAGCGCAGTTGTCGCGCTAGCTCGCAGGTGAAGCCATGCCATGACCGCAACCGGTACGCCAGAACCGCTCGATACGCCTTCCAGGTTGCCGCACGCCGATGCGGTGCGCTTGGAAGGCCGCATGCCACTGGATTGGGTGGACACGATCACACCGGCGTCTGCATTGGCCGACGTGATGATCGACAACACAACCCTGCTCCGTGCTCTGCTGATGCTGGACGATCCGCATGCGGGCGTGGACACGGAACATGGCCGCAACGATGCCATCCAACAGCTCGAACGGCGTATCGACCTGCTGTTGATCATGGCCAGTACGGCGCTTCGCGGCATGAACACCATCCCCGAGGAAAGGCCATGCGTGTTGTCGGCCCGGTATTTGCACTGGGGCAGCGAGGAGGCGGTTGGCGTTGGCCGGCGGGTTTGGGCGCGCATCTATCTGCGCCACCGCATCGCCTTGCCGCTGATGCTGCCGGGTCAGATCGTGGAAGAGTCGGTGGAAAACGATTTGCTGTGGCACCGTCTGCAGATCGAGCCGTTGGACGAAGCCTTGCAAAACGACCTGGAACGTTTCATCTTTCGCCATCACCGCAGACAGATCGCGCGGCAGCGCTCAGGGCTATGACGCTGTCGTGCGCGGCAACATCCGAATCGGTGCGATGAGCCGAGGCCATTGCTCAATTCGGAGATCCGTTCACATGGCGCGTAAAAAACAACAGGAGGAGCACGAAAACCACGAGCGATGGTTGGTCTCGTATGCTGACTTCATCACGCTGCTATTCGCCTTTTTCGTGGTGATGTACTCCATCTCCTCGCTGAATGAAGGCAAGTACAAGGTGCTGTCGCAAACCCTCGTGACTGCATTCACGGGGCAGCCGAAATCACCAGAGCCGATTCAAACCGGGCAGCCCCACTCCAACACGCCCAGTGTCATCGACCTCCCGCCACTGCCCAGGCCGACAAGCTTCGCGCCGATTCCGACGATGGCACATCCAGCCCATGGGCCCAAGTCAGGTGCGACACCACCGCCAGTCGACCCGGTTGAGCAACAGCTCGAGGCCATCGCCCAGGCCATGGCGGCACGCCTTGCCAGTCAAATTCGCCAAGGCGAAGTGCAAGTGCGCATGACGCCGATGGGCGTGGTTATCGACATCCATGACGACCTGTTGTTCGCCTCCGGTCAGGCGGCGTTATCGCCAGTGGCTCAGGGCCTGCTGCAGGAGGTGGCTGGTGTGCTCGCTGGCTTGCCTTACCAGGTTCGGATTAACGGCTACACCGATGACAAGCCCATCCACACAGCGCAGTTTCAGTCCAATTGGGCGTTATCGGCCATGCGCGCCGTGTCGGTCGTGAACATGTTGATCCAACAAAATGTTTCCCCTGGGCTCCTGATTGCTGCAGGCTATGGTCAATATCATCCGATCGCTTCGAACGCCACACCCGAAGGCCGTGCCGCGAATCGACGCGTCAGCATCGTGATCGTGTCCCCTGAGCAACCCAAAAACGCAGACACCGCATTACACGAGGGCGGCATAGTGCCACCCGCCGCACCGATACCAGCAAAGGCCACCCATCCAGGAAATCCTTCGTGACCGACTCACTAGACGCCATTCAAAACCGCCTGCGTTGGATCAATCGGGGCATTTTGCTGATGGCCGTGCTGGTGCTTGTTGGCTTGCTCGTGTTCGCGCTCCGCTCTTTGCAGGCAGGCAGAACCTCTGCGGCCCAGATGAAGACGGTCATCGTGAACCAGCCGGGCGCCAAGGCGCCACGAGTCCTTATTGCTGCGAGCAAGCCTGCAACTCCAGCACCTGCGGCCGAGCCAAATGCGCCGAGTCCGGCGGCTGCGATTCCTGGCGCGGCGCATGCGGCTTCCGCATCGCGTCCAACCCCACAGGCTTCCACGAGCGCAAGCTTGTCCGCGCACACGCTGGCGAATGCTGCATCAACGCCATTGAAAGCTGCCGATGTCAATCATGCGGGTTCGGCCGCGCCTGCTGAGCCGGCAGCCCGTCCTCCTATCGGGCATTCCGCAAATCTGGAGCACAAGGTCAAGACTGATCACCTGCGTCTCCACCCCAGGGAAACGCGCCATATCAAGCCCAATCCAGTCCGAGCGGAGGCGCGTGGCAATGTACAACACAGGTTGGTGTCGAAATCAGCGATATGCCTGCGGCCGGGTTGGTACGTGCAGGTCGGCGCTTTCGCCGAGGACTGGCGTTTCGAACGATTGCAAATCCGCATGCAGCGCGACGGCTTTGCGACATGCAAGGCGCCGCAAACACCCAAGGATCTGAGCCTGTTGTTGGTCGGCGCTTATCCGACGCGTGATAGCGCACGCCGCGCCCAGTTGGGCATCAAAAAGTTGTTGGGAACTGACAATTATTTGCGCCACCTGTGGTCACGCTAGGCGCTAGCCAAATCAAAAAACCGGGCAGTGCTGGCATGGTGTGCGGAGCATCACCGTCCCGGATGCGAAAATGCGCTGCAAATGACAGCCAAACCCCTACAAATTGACGAGGCGGAACGCGAGCCGCAACTCCTTGGCGAAAGTTCGGCGATGGTGGCGTTGCGCACACTGATCCGCCGCGTCGCCACCACGGACAGCACAGTGCTGATCCAGGGCGAGTCCGGCACGGGCAAGGAACTGGTGGCGCGCTTGCTGCATGCCTGGTCATCGCGCGCATTTCGGCCTTTTGTCGCGGTCAATTGCGGCGCGATCCCGGGCGAACTGATGGAAAGCGAGTTGTTTGGCCACGAGCGCGGCGCCTTTACCGGAGCGCAGGCAGCCAGGAAAGGGCGTTTCGAACTCGCGGGACGTGGCTCGTTGTTTCTTGATGAAATCGCTGAAATGAGCCCCACGCTGCAAGTGAAAATATTGCGAGTTCTGCAAGAACGCTCGTTCGAGCGGGTGGGCGGCTCTGAAACGCTGCAGGCCCACGCCCGTATCGTCGCGGCAACGCACCGCGATCTGGAACAGCAAATCCAACTTGGGCGTTTCCGTGAGGATTTGTTTTACAGGTTGCATGTTGTTCCCATCCAGATTCCGCCGCTGCGCTCGCGTGGCGAGGACATTCTGCTGCTAGCCGAGCAGGCGCTACTGAACCTCGAAGAAATTGGCCTGGGCCATATCCGAATGGGCGACGGAGTGCAGCAGGCCTTGCTGAGCTATCGCTGGCCAGGTAATGTGCGCGAGTTGCACAATTTGATGGAGCGGCTGGTTGTCATGCATGCCGGCTCCACGGTGCAACTGCGCGACCTTCCGGCCAAAATGCTGACGCCCGGCGCACAAGCGTTGTCTGTCGAACTTGCTGCCGACACAGAAGATGGGTTGCGCGATCTGATGCAGTTGATGGCTGAGCCGCCCGAGTCTGTGCTGCCGGCACAAGGCATCGATTTGCGGAGCTACCTTGAACGGATCGAACGATCCCTCATCAAGCAAGCGCTTGGGGTCAGCGGTCACGTGATCGCACATGCGGCCAGCAAGCTGGGCCTGCGGCGCACCACCTTGGTCGAGAAAATCAAAAAATACGGATTGCGTGACGACTCCGGTGGGATAGAAATTTCCTGAATGCCCAGATGCATCGCGGGCTGTTTCCACACCCCCAGGCCCCAGTTGGCGAGTCATCTGCGCCGACGATGCCGCACGCTATGCACGATTTGCAGTCTGAGGATGGCGTCAAATTTCGGGCCTAGGGTGCAGCCGTCCGAGTCAAGACTTTGACGCGGACGTCCAGGCTGGGTCGTGGAACCCTAAGGATTCGGCCCAAGGCGCCCCTTGTCTCAAGCCACTGGTTCAGTGGGCACTGGAATTGCTTAGCATGGGACAGATGCCTGCCGAAGCAGAATGCTCCGTGGGTGCTTCTTGTTCTGTCGCGACTGGCCTGGATACCGATCTTGACCCCATTTTTGCGAGTTCCTTCAGCCGCTTTGGGGCTGCAAACTGACTTGGACATGCGCTTGGCCCTGCGTGCGCCCAGGACGATCCATGCGATGTTCGCCCCGATGGGTGCCGGGAAACCTGGGTGTTGCGCTGCACCTCTTCTTCCTGACGCGGCCATCGAATGATGCATGAGGATTCCTCCTCCGAAGCCCAACCAGCCCCTGTGGGTCGGGCTGGCCTGATTGCCCAGTCGCCAGCGATGCAGCAAGTGTTGGAGATGGCGCGACGAGCCGCGCAAACGGATGTCAGCATCATGCTTCTGGGAGAGAGCGGAGTGGGCAAGGAAGTGGTGTCGCGCTTCGTGCACCGCAGTTCGCCGCGCGCCCAAGCGCCGTTCATCGCCATCAACTGCGCCGCCATTCCCGAAACCCTCCTCGAAGCCACATTGTTCGGTTTTGAGAAGGGCGCATTCACCGGCGCTTTGCAGTCGGCGCCGGGCAAATTCGAGCAGGCGCAGGGCGGCACACTGATGCTGGACGAGGTGACGGAAATGGCGGCCGGGTTGCAGGCCAAGTTGTTACGCGTCCTGCAGGAGCGTGAAATCGAGCGCGTGGGCGGCCGCAAGCGCATTGCGCTCGATTTGCGCATCGTGGCCACCAGTAACCGCGAGCTGCAACTGGCGGTGAAGCAGGGCGTGTTGCGGGAAGATCTGTACTACCGTCTAAGTGTGTTTCCGCTTCGCATTCCGCCGTTGCGTGAACGGCGCGAAGACATCCTGCCGTTGGCAACCTCCATGTTGGAGCACTATGCAGCCCGCTTTGGCCTTGGGCTAGCACCACAACTGGATGCGGGGGCAAAGCAAAGCTTGCAGAGTCACCAATGGCCCGGCAATGTACGCGAGCTGGAGAACGTCATCCAGCGTTCGGCGATTCTTTGCGCGCAAGGGGTGATCACCGTTTCTGACCTGTTCTTGCAAACTTTCGAGGCTGTTGCACCAAGCTTCCCACGGTTGCCTGCTGGCGATCAAGCGGCCATGGAAGCGGCGCGTGCCCCCGTGAGGCGCGACCTGGACGCCGAGCTGGCTGACAATGAGCGCCAATTGATCGCCGACGCACTGCGAGACAGCCACGGCTCGAAAAAGCTGACGGCCGAGCGGCTTGGGATCAGCCCACGCACTCTGAGGCACAAGCTGCAGCGCTTGCGCGAGGCCGGTGTCGAGCTTCCTCCAACGCACGATGGTTGAGGCTGGGGGCTGGTGAGCGCCTGGAACGAGTTTTGCTTTTATTGGGCATATCGCCGGATTTTCGACGGACCAACCAACCCTGCGGGAGAGAGCCCTGATGAATGTTGATCGCATGCAGGAACTCGTCGGCCAGATGCGCTCACTGGCGGCCGAAGCTGCGGCCAAGCCGCAGGCGGGAGAGGGCATGGCAGGTGCGCCCTCGACGCAGCAGACCGATTTCGCGGCCACGCTTCAATCCGCGCTCGACGGCGTCAACCAGCAAATGCAGCAGGCCGGCAAACTACAGCAGCAATTTTCCGCGGGCCGTTCCGACCTCAGCCTGAGCGACGTGATGCTGGCTGGCCAAAAAGCAAGCCTGTCCTTCCAGGCTGTGCTGCAGGTGCGCAACAAACTGGTTTCGGCTTACCAGGACATCATGAACATTCAGGCCTGATAGAGCGGCGTTTCTGCCCACAAATCTTGCCAAGTATCCCGCCGCGCTTTGACAGCTGCGCCCGCACCCATCCCCCTTCGCTTCGAGCTACTCGATCAGCACTTGACCCATGGCCACAACCAATCCCGCCATGCCCGCGCCACCCATGCTGCAAGACCCGCTCGGGGCTTTCCGCAGGCTGAGCATGAATCAGCGCTTCGCCCTGCTGGCTGGCTTGGCCGCGCTGGTGGCGTTGATCGTGGCTATCTTGCTGTGGAGCCGGAGCCAGGGTTACGAGGTGCTGTATACCAATCTGTCCGAGCGTGATGGGGGGGCGGTGATCGCGGAGCTGCAAAAGCTCAATATCCGCTACAAGATCACCGATGGTGGCGGCGTGATCCAGGTACCTTCGGACCAGGTCTACGCCACACGCATGAAGCTCGCAGCCAGTGGCCTGCCAAAAGGCGCCGGTGTCGGTTTTGAGGTGCTCGACAACGAGCCCATGGGTACTAGCCAGTTTGTCGAGCAGATCAATTACCAGCGTGCGCTACAGGGTTCGCTGGCCCGCACCATCGAATCGCTCTCGGCGGTGGAGTCGGCCACGGTGCATCTGGCCATTCCCAAGCCTTCGGTGTTCCTCAGTCAGGAAGAAAAGCCCTCTGCCTCGGTCCTGCTCAAGCTCTACCCGGGCCGCGTGCTCAGTGGTGCCCAGGTTGCAGGTATCGTGCATCTGGTGTCGTCTGGCGTGGCGGGGCTGAGCGACAAGAACGTGACGGTGGTCGATCAGGACGGCAGCCTGCTGACGGCCTCGACACATAGCGACCTGGGCATTGAACCCGGTCAGCTGGCCTATCGCAGCGCCATTGAGCAGGAGTATCGCAAGCAGATTGAATCCCTCCTCGCGCCTCTGGTTGGCAGTGATGGTGTGCGCGTCGCGGTTTCGGCCGATGTGGATTTCGGCAAAACGGAGACAAGTTCGGTGTTCTATGGCCAGGGTCATCTACTCAGCCAGCAGACGCAGTCCACCACCAGTTCTGGCAACGCCAACCTGCCGGCTGGCGTACCGGGAGCACTGAGCAATCAGCCACCGGGCGGTGTGACAGCGCCATTCACGGTGGGGTCGGCCTCGGCACCGCTCACGCCGCAGCAGTTCGCGCAAATCACCCCTAGCCTCAAAACTCTGGCGCCAGCAGCCGCGAGCAGTTCAGCCACGACCAACTACGACCTTGACAAGACCGTCAGCCACACGCGGCAGCCGGTGGGCTCGCTCAAGCGCATCTCGGTTTCGGTCCTGGTGAACGACCAACCTGGCTCTGGGACGGGCGGCGCTTCCAAGCCGCGGGCGATGAATGCGCAGCAATTGGCGCAAATCAAGCAGCTTGTGGAAAATGCCATCGGCTTCAACGCAAAGCGCGGTGATCAGGTCTCGGTGGTCAACATGCCCTTCTCGGCCCAGATCGTCGCGGCCGAGAAGGCATTGCCTTGGTGGCGTTCGTCCTGGCTTTGGAATGGCGTGAAGCAGACCGTCCCCTATCTGGTGGCGCTGATCCTTGGCCTGTTCATTTACCGCGCCGTGCGCAAATTGGGTGGTGCAGGCGGTCCTACAGCGAACGAGCCCGGAGGGGTGGAGTCGGACGCGAGCAGGGGTGCTGGCGGGCGCCCGTCACGCTCTTCAAGCGAGGCTGAACTCGCGCCGGACGTGGTCCGCCTGAGCAATGCCTTCGAAAACGATGCGACCGTATCGCGTGAACTGGTTAAACAGGACTCGCGGCGCGCAGCGCAGGTCGTGAAGGAGTGGATTGCCGATGGCCAGTGACGAGGCATTCAAGGGCCTGGATCGCGCTGCCGTGCTGATGCTGAGCTTGGGCGAGGACCAGGCGGCCGAAGTGATGAAACACCTCGCCCCTCGCGAAGTGCAGCGTCTGGGTGTCGCCATGTCCAAGCTGAGCCGGGTCAGCACCGACCAGGCCCATGCAGTGATGCGAGAGTTTCGGGAAAAACTCGAACAACAGACTTCGCTCGGTCTCGGCGCAGACCAGTTCTTGCGTGGGGCGCTGACCAAGGCCTTGGGTGGCGACCGCGCCAATTCGCTGATCGAGCGCATTCTTCACGGCGGCGAATCCAGCGGGTTGGAAAACTTGAAATGGTTGGAGCCACGTGCGATTGCCGAACTGATCAAGCTGGAGCACCCCCAGGTTATCGCCCTGGTGTTGTCGTATATCGAACCCGACCAGGCGGGAGAGGTGCTGCATTTTCTGCCCGAGCGCGTATCGGGCGAGGCACTGCTGCGTCTGGCCAATCTCGACGGACTGCAGCCGAGCGCGCTGCGTGAACTCAACGATGCACTCGATGAGTTGCTGTCGGGTGATTCGCAGAGCGTCCAGGTCAGCGCCATGGGTGGGCCGAAAGTGGCGGCCGAAATTCTCAATCGCCTCGACACCACTTTGTCCAACGGCATCATGGAGCACCTGCGCTCACAGGATGAGGAACTGGCGAACAAGGTGCAGGAGCAGATGTTCGTCTTCGATGACCTGATCAATGTCGATGATCGCAGCATGCAGGCCTTGCTGCGCGAGATCTCGTCCGACGTGCTGATTCTCGCGCTGAAAGGCTCCAACGCCGGCTTGAAGGAGAAATTTCTTGGCAATATGTCAAAGCGCGCAGCCGAGATGTTGCGTGACGACATGGAGGCCAAAGGCCCTGTACGGCTGACCGAAGTGGAGGCCGCGCAGAAGGAAATCCTGCAGATCGCCACCCGGCTGGAATCGGCTGGACAGATTCAGCTTGGTGGCGGTAGCGCCGAGGCTCTGGTTTCTTGATTGACAACGTCTGGCCGAACCGTAAAGTCCGATGAGCGCGATCATTCCCAAGGCAGACGCATCCCAGGCCAGAACATGGCTCGCTCCGAAACTGGGGCGGGGCACCAACCCCACGCAGCCAGCGTCCGCTGGCCAGCAGGATCAACCGAAAATCAATCTGCCAACGGCTCAAAGCCTGGAGACGGTGTTCGACCAAGCCCAGGCCCAGGGGTATGAGGCGGGCCGACGCCAGGGCTGGGACGAGGGGCAGGCCGCAGGGTTGACGGCCGGCCGCGCTCAGGCCGAGGCGGACATCGCTGCCTTGCGCAATGTGCTGCTGCGGCTCAAGGGACCCACCAGCCAGCTTGATGCCGATCTTGAGGCCGCGGTGGTCGCACTGGCGCTCGAAATCGCCCGGCAGGTGGTTGTGCGTGAACTGCATACGCACCCTGAGGACTTGGTGGATTTGCTGCATCGCGCACTCACCGCGTTCCCGGTGCACGCCGGGATGCCCTGGGTGCGCCTTCATCCGGAAGACGTGAAATTGCTGCATGAACTGGCTCCCGAATTGGAGGCTGGCGGCATGAGCCTGATTGCAGACGAAGCGTTGCACCGCGGCGACCTGATTCTTGCCGCGGGTGGCGAGCAGCAGCGTGCCACTCCGGAGCGTCGCTGGCGCCCGCGCGGTGGGCATGACGCCCACTCGGAACTCGATTTGCGCATCGATGAGCGCTGGAGACAGGTGATGGCACGGCTGTTTGAGGAAGGGTCGCTGTGAGCGCTCCAGGGACGCCATCGGGTTCTCCAGAGCGCAATCGATCGGATCAACCTGAGCTGCATCCCGTGGGGTCTTTGCTTGCCCGTGGCCAGGAAGCCCCGGCTTGCCTCGCACCGTTGCCGGCCTTGACGCGTTTGCGCACACTCCACAAACGGCTGCAGGCGGCGGGTGATCTGCCGCTCCAGCCCAGCGGTAGTCTGGTGCGTGTGCGTGGCTTGATTCTTGAAGCACAGGGGCTGGACATCAGCCTTGGCACGCGCTGCATCATCAGCGCAGAAGGCCACAGGCGAGTGGCCGCCGAGGTGGTCGGTTTTAACGGCGACCACGTTCAGCTGATGGCCTCGGGTGATATGCAGGGTCTGGCGCCGGGGGCGCGCGTGAGCCCTATTCCCGGCGACCTCCGCATTCCCGCTGGAATGGAACTATGTGGTCGGGTGCTCGACGGTAGTGGCAAGCCGTTGGACAACCTGGGCCCCTTGCTGGCCTCGGCGTTCACCACACTCACCAGTGCACCCATCAACCCGCTTGAGCGAGCCTTGGTGCGCAAGCCGTTGGATGTCGGTGTGCGCGCCATCAACGCCTTGTTTACTGTTGGACGTGGCGCGCGTATGGGCCTGTTCGCTGGCAGCGGTGTGGGCAAGAGCGTGCTGCTGGGCATGATGGCGCGCAATACCGATGCCGACGTGATCGTCGTTGGCCTGATCGGCGAACGCGGCCGCGAGGTCAAGGAGTTCATCGAAGACATCCTGGGCGAGGAGGGTTTGCGGCGTGCCGTGGTGGTGGCCGCCCCAGCCGACGCCCCGGCACTGTCGCGGATCCGCGGAGCCCGCCTGGCAACGGCATTGGCTGAATATTTCCGCGATCAGGGCAAGCATGTGCTGCTGTTGATGGATTCACTCACACGTTACGCTTTGGCCTTGCGCGAAGTAGCGCTGGCGGCGGGTGAACCACCAGCCGCACGTGGTTTTCCACCCTCGGTATTTGCGAAGTTGCCGGCCTTGGTGGAGCGCGCGGGAAACGGTCGGGATGGTGGTGGCAGCGTCACAGCGTTTTACACCATCTTGATGGAGGGTGACGATCAGCAAGACCCCATTGCCGACAACACCCGCGCTATTCTCGACGGACATATCGTGCTCAGCCGCCGTCTGGCTGAGCAGGGGCATTTCCCGGCCATCGACCTGCAGGCGTCGATCAGCCGGGTGATGCCCAACATGGTCAATGCGGAACAATTGCGACGCATGTACAAGCTCAAAGAGCTGCAGTCGCGCTACACCAGCCAACAGGACTTGATCGCGGTCGGCGCTTATACGCCGGGTAGCGACCCCACCCTCGACCTCGCGGTGCAGGCGCATGCCGGGATTCGGTCGTTTTTATGTCAGGGAATGCTAGAGGCCGTCAATCTTTCGACGAGCCAGGATGTGCTGGGACAGCTCATGGCGCCGTATCTGCGACCGACGGGGGCCGCATAATGGGACGCGCAAAACAACAAAACTCAAGATATGCCGCAAACATCAGCGACGCCTCAGCGCATCGAAGCCCTGCAATCGCTTCATTCCCAGGTGGTCGAGACAGGCCAGCATCTGGCGCTGGACCTCAAGCAGATCCAGGCTCAGCACGACCAGGCCCGAGACAAATTGCACAACCTGCAGAACTACGCCTCTGAATATCGACGGCAGCTTCAGGCGCTGGAATCGCAAGGCGGCGATTGGAGCAAAGTGCGCGATCTGCGTGGTTTCATCGCCAAGGTTGATGCCGCCCAAACAGCTCAGCTTGCGGAGATCAATCGGATTCAAGTCTTGCACGCCGAAAAGTCCAAGGCCTGGGCCGCAGCGCGCCAGCGAGAGAAGGCCTATGAGCTTTTGCTTGCGCAGCAGCATGTTCATGTCAAATCGCTAGCGCAAAAAAGGGCCCTGACCGAGATGCAGGACTGGGCTCTGAATCCCCAGTCGCAATTCGTGAACACCAATCAGCCGACCAAGTTTTAGTCTTGCCGGCACGGCAAGGTTGGCGAAACTGGCTCGGGAATGATGTGCCCTGCGAGTGCTAACCGAGCTGGCGTGGCTTTTGCTTGTATTGGGGTAAAGCCACAGACGCGCCACAGCATGACAACCATCCCATCCATCGCCCCTCCTGCCAATTCCGGACAAGGAGCAGCCACCAGCCCGGCCCAGGGCCCAGTATCGAACGAGGCGGGGCAGCCGACGTTTTCCTCGGCCTTATCCCAGGCTCAAGGTCGGGAGCCGTCAGCGCCAAGGCAGGATGCGAGCACGGCTCAGGCAGGCAACGCAGCCCAAGTCGGAGCATCTGCAGCAACGTCAACGCCCGGATCTGCAACGAAAGACGCTCAAACCACGAAGGCGAAACACGATCCGAAAGCGGAGGGCCGAACCACCGCTGTGGGCCCGAGCCAGACGGTCGTGCCGACGGGTCCAGTGCTGGCTCCTGGCGCGATGCTTGATCCTCAGACTTCTGCGCAAGAAGCGGTATCGCGTGCCAATCTGAATACTGGCATTGCGGCAGTGAGCGGCAAAACCTTGCCGCTCACTGCCGCAATGGCGGCGGCCACTTCACCGCTTTCACGCACCGAATGGCCGCAGCCCATCCTTCCGACGACCAATTCGCTCGCGTCTTCGGAGAGCGGGACAGGTCCCGCGGATGCCAATGCCGGTTTGGCGAATGGCATGGCGGCATCGAAATTTTTAGGCAAGGATGCGACCCACCAGGATGCTCAGGCATTGCCGAATGCCTGGAGCAAAGGTCGGCTCGGACCTGAAGATGCGGCGCGTCTTTCAGGCAGTGACAACACGGATCAACCAGTCTCACCGAAAGGTGCCCTGCTTGCCAAGGCCACAGGGGAACAGCCTCTGAATGGCGGGGCGTCCCTGCAAAGATCAGACACATCTCTGGCTCCGGGGGCAGCATCCAATACCTTTCCCGGCGCATTGATGCCGGGTGCTTTGCAGTTGCAGGCAGCCTCGCCGTCGGCCCAAACCTACACGGCAGCCCTGCATGTTCCCGTCGGCGCTGCTCCCTGGGGTCAAGAACTCGGGAGGCAGATGTTGTTCGCGGTCAACGGTCAGCAGCAGTTGGCCACCCTACACCTGAATCCGCCACAGCTCGGACCGCTCGAAGTGCATCTGCAACTGCACGATGGGCAGGTGAACGCTCAATTCGTCTCACCGCATCAGGCGGTACGCCAGGCTCTGGAAAGTGCGATGCCGCAATTGCACGATCTCTTCACCGGCGCAGGTTTGACTTTGATGCAAACATCAGTCGATTCGGGCGGAACTGGGCGAAATATGTCTCAAGATCGGCCATCAGGTTCTGAAGGCTTCGGCGGCGTCTCCGCTTCTGGCAACTCCGCACGGTCCAATACGCAGGTTCCAGCCTCACAGCCAAGCTGGAAACAGGGGCTGGTCAATACCTATGTCTGAATTCGCATTCGTCCAGCCGACTCTTGCGGCAGGCCCATGGCTCAATTTCCTGGAATCCGTGCCGTTTACAGTGTCAAGCTCGGCATGACTTCTGGAGTCTCTACATGGCAGCAAAACCGGCCAAGGCCAAATCGGGCAACGGCAGATGGATCATCATTGCAGTGGTCGTTTTGGTCATCCTCGGCGGCGGCGCTGGGAGTGCTTGGTGGTTCCTGATTCGGCCCAAACCCCAACTCACCGCACAGCAACTGGCTGCGCAGCGCGAGAAGCTCGCCCATTTCATCAGCCTGGAGCCGTTCGTCACCAATGTGCTGAGCCAGGATGGCAATACCCACTATTTGCAAGTCAAGATCGATCTGAAGACCTACGAGCCCAAGGCAGATGAAGAGGTCAAGACCATGACGCCCGAGATACGCAACACGATTTTGCGCATCCTTGCCGCACAGCAGGCTGCCAAGGTCAGCACGGTGCAGGTGCGCGAGCAGTTGCGCCAGGAGATCCTGGTGGCGATCAACCAGATCCTCGCGGGTGGCAGCAGTCAGCCGGCGCACCCACCCACCACCGGCATCGCTCAGGCGGCAACCCCCGCAGGCCCGATTGCTGGGGTGTATTTCACCGCCTTCGTGGTGCAGTGATGGTCAAGGACGTTCTGTCGCAAGACGAGGTTGATGCGCTACTTCAAGGGCTGAGCGGCGAAGATGCCGCAGCCGAAGAAGTGCCGGCCGATTCCAGCGGCGTGCGTCCCTACGACCTTGCTAGCCAGGACCGCATCGTGCGCGGGCGCATGCCCACGCTGGAGGTCATCAATGAGCGTTTCGCCCGACTGTGGCGGGTGGGGCTATTCAACTTTCTGCGCCGGTCGTCCGAAATTTCGGTGGCTTCGGTCCGCCTGATGAAGTACAGCGAATTCATCCGCACCCTTGTGGTGCCGAGCAATCTCAACCTCGTGCAGCTCAAGCCGCTACGGGGTACCGCTCTGTTCATTTTCGATCCACGTCTGGTATTCAGCGTGGTCGACAATTATTTCGGGGGCGATGGCCGTTTCCATGCGCGCATTGAGGGGCGCGACTTCACGCCGTTGGAGCAGCGCATCATCTCCCGCATGCTGGATATGGTGTTCAAGGAATACAAAATCGCCTGGAACCCGGTGCTGCCGCTGGAGATTGAGGTCACGCGCTCGGAGGTCAACCCGCAGTTCGTCAACATTGCCACGCCGACTGAAGTGGTCATCGTCTCCACCTTTGACGTCGAAATCGAGGGCGGCGGCGGTAGCCTGCATATTTGCATTCCTTACAGCATGATCGAGCCGATACGCGATCAAATGACCACCGGCATGACCACTGATCGCAACGAGGTCGATCATCGTTGGATGCAGGCGCTGCAAAGCGAGATGCGCGAGGCCGAGGTGGAAATGCGAGTTGAGTTGCTGCAGCGTTCCATCCTCGTGCGTGAACTGTTGCAGATGCGCGTGGGCGACGTGTTGCCGGTTGATATGCCGGAGACCGTCGTGGCGCGCGTGGACGGCATCCCCGTGCTCGCCGGCGAATTCGGCCAGCATGATGACCACATGGCGCTTAAGGTGCGCCAGCGTCTGATGCCCGAGGTTGTCAAAGAGCGGTCTTCCCTGGCTCTGGCTCGTTGATGAGCCAAGTCGAACTTAACGACGAGATCTTCAGGCACCGATCATGGCCGATGAAACGCAGACCGCTGAGATGACCCAGACCGAGCCAGGAGCCGACGCGGACGATTGGGCTGCAGCGATGGCGGAGCAAGCGCCTGGGGCGGCAACAGCGCCACCGGAAGTTGAGCTTGCACCTGAAGCCGCCGCGCAGCGCGCACCTTTCCCCGAACTTCGCCCGGACGTTGGTCATGCCGCATACGCGGATCAACTGGATCTCGTGATGGATATTCCTGTCACGCTTTCCGTGGAACTCGGGCGCACCAAAATTCAGATCCGCGAACTGCTGCAACTGGCCCAGGGCTCAGTCGTCGACCTCGACCGGCTTGCCGGTGAGCCGATGGATGTGCTGGTCAATGGTTTCCTCATCGCGCGTGGGGAAGTCGTGCTGGTGAATGACAAATTCGGTATCCGCCTCACCGACATCGTCAGTCCGACCGAGCGCGCGCGGCGTCTGGCCTGAACCACTCCAATCGATGGATCAGGTTCCCTGCAGCACGAAGGTCTGATTTCCGGATGATGGAACTGGCGCTGTACCACCACCAGGCGAGTCAGCAGGGCGCCTGGCAGAGAGAGAACCCGTGGCCGAAGTGCGCGGCGCCGAGGCTCCTGGACAGGCAACTGTAGGTTCGACGGAGCGCGGCCAGCAGTGCGGCGATGAACATCACCGCGCTGATATGCCCCCGAGTATTGGCTAAAACTTCGGGGAAGGGGGGTGTCTCTGGGGGGTTATTAGGGCCTGTTCACGCCATTTCTGCGCCCGTGCAGAAATGGCGTGAACAGGCCCTAGTTGCGCTGTCGACCAGATTCGGATTTTCACAAGGCATCACAATCGATTTCAACGGACACCTTCGAAGCAAGATCCTCCGCCGCTGAATTCCGCATCGAGCACAACAACCTCCATGTCAAACACTGCACGGCCTCCCAAACTCACGACTTTCCTGGAGCTGACGCGTTGCATCATCGAGGCTCTTCGTTGAAGCCTTGTTGTCCAGCATCGGGGAGATGGCATTTTGGTGTTTTGGCGAAGACTTCGCCCAACGCCTGGAGCTGGCACTTGAGTCGGGAGTCGGGCCTCACCGCTCACCAAGCCGAACTTGCCATGCTGGGCACGGCCTTGAGGCAGTTAGGCCGGGACCTTCTGCAAGCGTGGAATCTGGGCTCGATCATGCAGGATAGCCAGGAGGTCGCCCTGGCCAGCAAGCTGAGCACGGTCTCCCCAAAAGGTTGGACAACTCCTGAGGCGCAGCGAACCACCCATGCCATCAGTTTGCTGCTCAAGCAGACCGATACCGATACCTTGACGCGCCTGCAGAGCAACGCCGAACAAGCCACGTCTCTGGCACAAGCCCTGGGAGCCCATGAAGCCGCGCGTAGCATTCCGGCCGCGGCCAAAGACTCGTCCCCCCAAGCCTCCCAAACCAACGACGCATCGGCCTTGCTGGTCGTAGCTGATTTGCCGAGGGTCTTTCCGGTGCCCAATCCCCAGCAGCAGGTTCGCGCACTCACCGAGATGGGCCATGTGGCCAGCAGCCGCAAGGACTTGCCGATGGTGCTGGAAACATGCTTGGAAGGCATGCACCGCGCTGTCGGGCTCGACCGCTGCGTGCTGTGTTTGCTGACCCATACACGTACCCAGCTCATCGCACGCATGGCCGCAGGGCCCGAGACCACAGCGCTGCGACACCGCTTCCAATGGAACTGGACAACGGAGTTGGAGGCGCGTCTCAAACCGCAGACAGCACAATGGTTCACGGCCGACGCCCCGGGCCCCAATTTTCTGAAACAAGCCGGTGACTCCCAAGACGGCTTCATGGCCACTTTTACCGTGGACCACAAGGTCATTGGGATGTTCTACGCCGACTGTAAACCTTCAGGACGGACTCTAACCGCCGAAGGATTCGAGAGCTTTCAGTGCTTCGTGGCGCAGGCGGAAATGGTGGTGCGCGCACTGCCGTGACTGTGTCTGCATGCCAATAGCGCGTGGCTTCACGTTGACGTCAATACGGCGTCGGACTGTGACAGCTCTCGGGTGCTGGTGCGCCGGGGGTCACCTCCAGAGTGACGACCTTTTCTGAGGGTGCTCCGTTGGGGGCGATTGCGGCGATGACGCTCCTGTTCTAGGGTACTTGCGTCATCATGAGCACCTGACTCCACCAACGCCCGCCGCCGTGGGTGCGGCCGGCAGCCCGCCGCCCAGCTCGTCGTCAGCTATCAGGGAAGGTGAATCAATGGCCCTGGGCAGATGCGACGCGACCGCGGCCTGCGGGAGGGCAAGGGCGGCAGGGTGCGCGCCTCGGATGCACCGGTGCAGCGAAACCGGAAAACGCAAGCCCTTATCCAAGATGCCTGGCGAAAAACGCCAGGCTGCGTTCCATCGCCAGCTTGGCGCTGGGGGCGTCGAAGCTGCCGCGGGCATCGCAGTTGAAACCGTGGTCGGCGTCGTACACGTAGAACTCGGCCGTGGGGTTGGCGGCGCGCACCGCTTCGCGGTCGGCCTCGGTGATGTGGGCATCTTTCAGGCCGTAGTGGAACAGCAGCGGCGCGGTGGCTTTTTCGTCGACGAGTTGCACGTTGCGCCCGCCGTAATAGCTCACGGCCGGCAGGTTCAGGCGGATGGCCGAGAGGTAGGCGATGGAGCCGCCCCAGCAGTAGCCGACGACGCCGACCTTGCCCGCCCCGGCCACGGCCTTGGCGGCTGCCTGGACGCTGGCCAAGGCCTTGTCGAAACCGATTTTGCTCACGAGATCCAGGCCTTTTTGCATGCCGGCCTGGTCGTAGCCCAGTTCCACGCCTTTTTCCGCGGAGTCGAACACCGCCGGGGCGATGGCGGTGTAGCCGGCTTGCGCGTAGCGGTCGGCCACGATGCGAATGTGCGCGTTGACGCCGAAAATTTCCTGCACGACGACGATGCCGCCTTTCGATGGGCCGCTGGGCTCGGCCAGGTAGGCGCTCAGGTGTTGTCCGTCGGTCGTGTCGAGTTCGATGATCTTGCCCATGAAGAAGGTCTCCGTCAGGTTGTGGCCCGCACCATGCGGGTGGTCCATCCAGAATTCTCGCGGGCCGGGCGATTGTGTGCAGATGTCGCGTCGTATAGGCCCATGGTTTGCTGCCTTGAGCGGCGCACAGTCAGGACATGGTGGAGCGCAGGGCGCGGGCGCAGCGCAGGGCTTGCTGGGCATAGCCGCCGCCGCACATAGCCCTCGTGCAGCGCGAAGCCGGCCTGGTAAGCGGGCCAGAACCCGGCCGGCGGGCTGCCGAACAGCTCCATCATCGCCAGTTCCGCCTCGGCGTCCGACACCGACACGGCGGGGTCGTAGATCACCGGCTCACCGTTGGCCAGCATGGCCCGGTTGCCGCTCCACAAGTCGCCGTGGATCAGGCTGGGGCGTGGCTGGTGGCCGTCGGCGAACAGCGTCAGCAGGCTGTCGCCGACCGCGTCCACCTCCTTCAGCAAGGCGATGCCCACGCCACGCCGCGCCAGCGCCTCGCGCATCGGCACCAGGCGCTTGTCGCGCCAGAAGCCGATCCAGTCGGCCAGGGTGTCGGCCAGGGTCCAGCCGTTGCGCTGCAGGGTGGCGCCGATGTAGTTGTCGCGCTCCCAGCCGAAGCGTGGCTGCGGCCAGGCATGCAGCGCGGCGAGGCGTTCGCCCAGGCGCGCGCCGAAGCCGGGGTCGGGCGCGGCGAAGTCCAGCCAGTCCAGCGCCAGCATGGCCCCGGCAGCGGAGGCCTCGAATGCAGCCAGCCTGGGCACGGCGATGGTGTGGGTGGCGGCCAGGCTGAGCAGGCCCTCGCCCTCGGCGCGCAACAGGGCTGCGGCACTCGCGGCCGCGGTCTTGACGAACAGGCGCGCGCCGCCGCCGTCGCGCGCCTGCCAGGTGTCGCAAAAGTTGCTGGCGTTCAACGCCTGCAGCGTCCAGGCGCCACCCAGGCTGTGGTGCAGGCGGTCGGCAGCCTCGTGCGGGCTCATGGCGACCAGCGGCAATGGCGCAGCGCGCCTCAGGCCGCGGCTTGCTGCCGCAGCAGGCGTGCGAGGTAGCGCCCGGTGAGCGACTCGCTGCTGTCCACCAGCGCCGCCGGCGTGCCCGCGGCGACGATGCGGCCACCGCCCGAGCCGCCCTCGGGGCCGAGGTCGAGCACCCAATCGGCGCTGGCGATGACGTCGAGGTTGTGCTCGATGACGACGATGGTGTTGCCGGCATCGCGCAGGCGCAGCAGCACCTTGAGCAGCAGGTCGATGTCGGCGAAGTGCAGCCCGGTGGTGGGCTCATCAAGGATGTAGAGGGTGCGGCCGGTGTCGCGTTTGGACAGTTCCAGCGCCAGCTTGACGCGTTGCGCCTCGCCGCCCGACAAGGTGGTGGCGCTCTGCCCGAGGCGGATATAGCCCAAGCCCACTTCCTGCAAGGTTTGCAGCTTGCGGGCGATCGCCGGCAGCGCGCTGAAATGTTCCAGCCCCTGGTCCACGGTGAGGTCCAGCACCTGGGCGATGTTCAGGCCATGCCAGGTCACGTCCAGGGTTTCGCGGTTGTAGCGCTTGCCGTGGCAGACGTCGCACGGCACATACAGGTCGGGCAGGAAATGCATCTCCACCTTCACCAGGCCGTCGCCCTGGCAGGCTTCGCAGCGCCCGCCTTTCACGTTGAAGGAAAAGCGCCCGGCGTCGTAGCCGCGCTCGCGCGACACATTGGTTTGGGCGAACAGCTCGCGCAGCGGCGTGAACAGGCCGGTGTAGGTGGCCGGGTTGCTGCGCGGCGTGCGGCCCAGCGGCGATTGATCGACGGCGATGACCTTGTCCAGCCGCTCCAGTCCGTGCAGCGCGTCGAACGGCGCGGGCTCGGTGTGGGCGCCATTCAGCGCGGCGGCGCAGGCGGCGTACAGCGTGTCGTTCACCAGGGTGGATTTGCCCGAGCCGGACACGCCGGCCACCACCGTGAACAGGCCCAGCGGAATGCGCGCGGTGACCTCCTGCAGATTGTTGCCGCGCGCCCCGCTCAGCTCCAGCCAGTGCTCGCCCGGCGGGCAGCGGCTGCCGCCGGGGGCGATGCGCTTGCGCCTGGACAGATAGGCGCCGGTGAGCGAGGCCGGGTCGTGCGTGATGTGCGCCGCGGTGCCCTGCGACACCACCACGCCGCCATGCACGCCGGCACCCGGGCCCATGTCGATGACGTGGTCGGCGGCGCGGATCATGTCTTCGTCGTGCTCCACCACCAGCACGCTGTTGCCGAGGTCGCGCAGGCGCTTGAGCATGGCGATGAGCCGGTCGTTGTCGCGCTGGTGCAGGCCGATGCTGGGCTCGTCGAGCACATACATCACCCCGGTCAGGCCGGAGCCGATTTGCGACGCCAGGCGAATGCGCTGCGCCTCGCCGCCCGAGAGCGTGTCGGCGCTGCGCTCCAGGGTCAGATAGCTCAGGCCGACGTCGTTGAGAAAGCGCAGCCGGGTGGCGATTTCGCGCACGATGCGCGCTGCGATCTCGGCCTTGGCGCCTTCCAGCGCCAGCGCGTCGAACCAGGTCTGCGCCTGCTTCAGCGTCATGCGCCCCAGCTCGGGCAGCGCCAGGCCGCCCACGCGCACCAGCCGCGCTTCGCGCTTGAGCCGGCTGCCGCCACAGTCGGGGCAGACATGCACGCTGCGCAGGCGCGACAGCTCTTCGCGCACCGCCACCGTGTCGGTCTCGCGCCAGCGCCGTTCCAGGTTCGGCAGCACACCTTCGAACGGATGCTTGCGGCTCACCGCCTTGCCCTTGGGGTCCAGGCTGGTGAAGGTGATGGCCTCGCTGCCCGTGCCATGCAGCAGGCGCTGGCGCGCGGCGTCTGGCAGTTGCTCGAACGTGGTGTCGAGGTTGAACCCGTCGTGCATCGCCAGCGCCTGCAACTGCTCGTAGTAGAAGCGGTTGCGCCGGTCCCAGCCGCGGATCGCGCCGCTGGCCAGGCTCAGCTCGGGATGGGCCACCACCAGCGCGGCGTCGAACACGTCCAGTTGCCCCAGGCCGTCGCAACGCGGGCAGGCGCCCACCGGGTTGTTGAAGGAGAACAGCCGCGGCTCCAGCTCGGGCAGGGCGGTGGCGCAAATGGGGCAGGCGAAGCGGCTGTTGAAGCTCTGCTCCGCGCCGCTGTCCAGATCGAGCGCAATGGCGCGGCCGTCGCTCAGGCGCAGCGCGGCTTCCAGGCTTTCGGCCAGGCGCTGGCGAATGTCGCCGCCGGTTTTCACGCGGTCCACCACCACTTCCACGTCGTGCCGGCTGCCATCGTCCAGCGGCGGCAGGTGCTCGGCCTCGACGACGACGCCATCGACGCGAAAGCGCACATAGCCCTGCGCCCGCAGCGCCGCCAGCAACTCGGCATGGCCGCCCTTGCGCCCGTCCACCACCGAGGCCAGCAGTGCCAGTTTCTGCCCCGGCGGGCGCGCCATCAGCGCATCCACCATTTGCGACACGGTCTGCGCCTGCAAGGCCTGCTCGGGATGGTTGGGGCAATGCGGCGTGCCGGCGCGCGCCCACAGCAGTCGCACGTAGTCGTAAATCTCGGTGACGGTGCCCACGGTGGAGCGGGGGTTGTGGCTGGCGGACTTCTGCTCGATGGAGATGGCCGGCGCCAGGCCCTCGATCACGTCCACGTCGGGCTTGTCCATGCGCTGCAAGAACTGCCGCGCATAGGCCGAGAGGCTTTCCACATAGCGCCGCTGGCCTTCGGCATAGAGCGTGTCGAACGCCAGCGAGGACTTGCCCGAACCCGACAGCCCGGTGATGACCACGAGCTGGTTGCGCGGAATGTCGAGCGAGATGTTTTTCAGGTTGTGCGTGCGCGCCCCGCGCACGCGAATGCAAGCCGCCTCCGGCGGCGGCGTCGATGGCGCCGTTTCTGCCTCGGCCGGCGCGCCGTGCGGCGGCGTGGCGGACTGCGGGGCGATGAGGGCGAGGCGGTCTTGGGCGTTCATGGCGTCAGGGCGGGACAACATGCAACTATAGGCGCGCAGGCCCTCCCCGCGCACCCCTGCGGCTGAGCAGCAAGCGCTGTGCGCAGCGGCCCGGGGACATTTGATCGGGCGCAGCTTTGCCCGCTGCAAGCGTGCAATACATGCAACGAGCTGTAAAAAAGGGGAGTTTCCCGACCACTTGGGCCACTCGTATGGGTGGAGTGGGCGAAAATCCTGCCTGCACCCCGTTTCGGCTTCGTGCCCCCTGAGCCCACAGCCGCGCCCGAACCGCTGCCAACCGGGCAGGCCGCTCCGCTCTCCTGGCGGCCTCGTCGCCTCACCCCCATCACCCCATGTCCGCCACCACCACCAACAACCAAGCCACTTCCGTGCCGCCACTGCCCTCCGGCATGACCTCGCTGGAGCGCCGCGCCAGCCTCACCCTGGCCTCCATCTACGGCCTGCGCATGCTGGGGCTGTTTTTCATCCTGCCGGTGTTCGCGGTGTATGCCCAGACCCTGCCGCAGGGTCACGACAAGCTGCTGGTCGGGCTCGCCCTCGGGGTGTACGGCCTGACCCAGGCGCTGATGCAGATTCCCTTCGGCATGGCCAGCGACCATTTCGGGCGCAAGCCGGTGATGGTGTTCGGGCTGATCATCTTCGCCATCGGCTCCTTCGTCGCCGGGCATAGCAACGACCTCCATCTCATCATCGTCGGCCGCGCCATCCAGGGCGCCGGGGCGATTTCCGCCGCCATCTCGGCCATGATCGCCGACTCCACCCGCGAGCAGCATCGCACCAAAGCCATGGCCATGGTCGGCATGACCATCGGCCTGTCCTTCATCGTCTCGCTCATCTTCGGCCCGCCCATCTACCACGCCATCTCCGTCCCCGGCATGTTCAATCTCACCGGCATCCTGGCGCTGCTGGCGATTGCCGTGGTCATCTGGGTCGTGCCCAGCGCACCCATGGTGCACAACGCCGAGGAGTTGCAAGGCCATTGGGCGCGCGCCGTGTTCACGCCCGCGCTCATCAAGCTGAACTTCTCCATCTTCGTGGTCAATTTCCTGCAGGTCAGCATGTTCGTGGTGGTCCCGGTCGCCCTGGTGAAGTACGCCGGCATTCCGCTGCTGCACCACTGGATGGTCTACCTGCCCGTCACGCTGATGTCCTTCGCCCTGGCCATTCCCGGCATCATCTGGGCCGAGAAATACGGCTATATGAAACCGGTGTTCGTCGGTTCCGTGGCGCTGCTGGTGCTGACCATGGTGGGCTTCGCCTTTGGCTACAAGCATCCGCTGGGGCTGATCGCCGCGCTGTTCTTCTTCTTCCTCGCCTTCAATGTGATGGAGGCGCTGCTGCCCTCGCTGGTGTCGCGCACCGCGCCGCCCAGCCGCAAGGGCCTGGCCATGGGCTTCTACAACACCGGGCAGTCGCTCGGGCTGTTCGCCGGTGGCGCCACCGGTGGTCTTCTGGCGCAGAACTTCAGCCGCGAGGCGGTGTTTCTGGCCGCTGCGCTGCTGGCCATGGTGTGGCTGCTGGTGTCCCTGACGATCACCCCGCCAGCGCCGCGCCACATGATGCCCAAGCCCGCCGAGGCCGGCTGATTGACCCGTGCCGCATGCCCGCGCTGCTGCGCTGGCTCGACCAGGCTGGCTCACAGCAACCACGTCAGGCCGGCGCTTGGGTGGCGCGGCGCTGCTTGGCGCTATCCTTGCTCCCCGACATCCCGCGGCGGCCGTGCGCGCCGTCGGCAAAAACCCGCCGCGCGGGCAACTTACCCTGCATCAGGATTCGCTATGGCCTCCGTCAACAAAGTCATCCTCATCGGCAACCTCGGCCGTGACCCCGAAATTCGCTACGCCCCTTCGGGCGCGGCGGTGTGCAACGTCGCCATTGCCACCACGCGGCAGTGGAAAGACAAGGCCGGCGAGAAAAAGGAAGAAACCGAATGGCACCGCGTGGTGTTCTACGACCGCCTGGCGGAAATTGCCGGTGAGTACCTGAAGAAAGGCCGTCCGGTGTACGTGGAAGGCCGCCTGAAATACGGCAAATACACCGACAAGGACGGCATCGAGCGCTACACCACCGACATCGTCGCCACCGAAATGCAACTGCTCGGCGGCCGTGAAGGGGGTGGAGGAGGAGGCGGCGGTGGTGGCGGCGATGACGAAGGCAGCCACAGCCGCAGCCGCGAGGCCGCCCCCGGCCGTGCCGCACCCAGCCGCGCCTCGGCGCCTGCAGCCAGCAAACCGGCGGGGAATTTCGACGACATGGACGACGACATTCCGTTTTAAAAACCACCAACAGCTACTTCGTAGCGTTTGACCCATAACCCAGCGTCACTGCTGGGTTTTTTGTATGGGTGTTGCCAACCGACATCGCGCGCGTGTCCGAAGCGCTGCGCGGCATCAAGTGGTTCTACCGCCAGTTGCTGTCTGCGCGCGGGCTGGGCCTGTGCGCAGAGCCGCTCACGCCGGCCGAGCGCCGCCTCGTCCCGGAACTGCTCAACGGCGACAGTGAAGAAAGTCATCGCCGGCCTCTCGGACTGACGCCGGCGACGCTGCATGGCGCGCTGCGCCCTTGAACATCTATCGCCTCAGCCAGATCGAGTCCTCGTTTGGCAGGGCGTGTGCCGAGGCACTCGGTCCTTCGTCGGATGCTCGCGGGTTGGCGGACGAGCGGGACGAGCACGCCACGCGAGGGCAATGGCTGCGCCACAAGGGTGACGTTGCGCACGCGATGGTTCGAATCGTGCGTGGGCGGGTGAAACTGGTCGAATCGAACAGGGAACTCTTGCCCGGCCAGTTCTTCGGCGAGATTGCCATCTTTTCCGAAACGGGACGGCACCCTGACGCGGCTCGCTTCGAGGACGATTGCGAACCCCGGGTCATCCCGGCGGCCGAGGTCATCGCACGCTGCGACCAGGATGCCGACTTTCGCCTCGGCATCGTTCGGGCCCTGGCTGCCCAGGCACAGGACAGGCTGCCGGTCTACGGCGTCAACGCCGCCACCGACGCACTCAACCCCGCCCCCCACAGTCCGTTCGCCGCAGGAACGACCCCATCTCCATCACCATTGCGCAACCTTGAAACCGTGATCACCACCGTTTCCGGGAACGTTTGAACCAGGAACCGTCGCACCTTGCAGTGCGTGGCCCAGCACGGCTGCAGTGACCACGGTGCGCGGCCCCATGATCGGGCACCGAGAGGCAGCGCATCGACCTCGACATGCTGCGGGCGGCCTTGCCTCAGGCCGGCTTGCGCGCCACGGCGTCGATCAGCGCCGAGATGCCGGCGTGGCCGGGGCCTTCATGCAGGGTGTCTTCGTGTTCGCGCAGCAGCAGCCAGTCGGCCTGCGGCAGCAGTTCGCGCAGCATGGGCGTGGTGTAGAGATGCTCCAGCTTGCCGGGGCCGCCGGTGCGGTAGTCGAGTTGCTTCGGCGTGTAGCCCTGCAGCAGCAGGATGCCGCCGGGCTTGAGGGTTTGCCACATGCCGGCGAACAGGCGCGCGCGCATGGCCGGGTCGGCAAACTGCACGAAGATGGCGGCGACGGCGTCGAAGGCTTGCGGCGTCCAGGCCCAGTCGTCCACGCCGGCGGCGCGGAAGTCGAGGCTCTGGCCACGCTCGGCGGCCCAGGCGCGGGCCTTGGCCACGGCCACGGGGGAGAGGTCGAAGGCGGTGACGGCATGGCCCTGCTCGGCCAGCCAGATGGAGTTGCGGCCCTCGCCGTCCGCCACGCTGAGCACGCGGCTGCGCGGCGCCATGCGCTGTGCCTCACGCTGCAGGAAGGCGTTGGCCGTGGCGCCGAACAGCAGGCCGGGCTGGGCGAAGCGGGCGTCCCACATGCCGCGGGCGTCGCCGAAGCCGGAGGCCGGGGCGGGGGATGCCGGGGCGGATGCGGTGGTGGAAGCTGCGGGGGGTGCGGGGGATGCGGCGGGGTCGGGATGGGTCATGGCGGGGCAGTGGTCGGTCGATGTGTCGCAGGGAAGTTGGGGCGTCAATCAGGCCGGGGTCGCGGCCATTGCAGCGCCTGGCAAGGACATCATTGTTCCTGCTCACTTGAGTTGCTGCCCGCTGCCGTCGAACACCGACACGGTGATGGGGATGCCCTGGCGCACGCTTTCGCCCACGGTGCAGAACTGCTCGAACTGATCGAGGATGCGCTCCAGGTGATTGAGGCTGGCGGCCGCGGCGCCCATGCGGATGTCCACCGCGATGTGCAACACGCGCAGCCGCCCGGCCGGGTTGCGGCCAATCTCGCCGCGCGCCGTGGTGGTGATGCCGCCTGGGTCGTTCTTGAACTTGGCCAGCGCGAAATACAGGCTCGAACTCATGCAATTGCCCACCGCCGCCAGCAGCAGATGCGCGGGCGATGGACCGGCGCCCGCGCCCAGCGGCGCCGGCTCGTCGGACAGCACATGCGGCAGGTCGGGGCTGAAGCTGATGTCGAACTGGTAGGCCTGCTGCTGGCGCAGGGTGACGCTGGGTTGGGCTTCTTCGGCCATGGCGATCTCCGGTTGGCGTGGTGCAAGCTTACGCAAGCCCGCTCGACGCCGATTTGCGTTGACGCAGACATGCAGCACCAGCGTAGCGCTGCGGTGGAGGTCGCCCGGGGTTATGGCGTCCATGCACGCGCGTGGCCCCTTCCCGCCTTCAGACCAGACGCAAATCCACCGGCTGGCTGCCGGGGAACACCGCCTGCAACTGCCCGGGGCTCAGCCCCCACAGGCGGGCGAACAGGCCGCCGAGCAGGGCGCGGTCTTCGGTGAGCACCGGGTCATCACGGTTCTGGTTGAGCGTGGCCGGCGACAGCGCCACTTGCTCGCCGGCGATGCGCCCGCCGCGCACCGCGCCGCCCAGCACCCAGTACACCGTGCCATGGCCGTGGTCGGTGCCGCGGTTGCCGTTTTCACGGAAGGTGCGGCCGAATTCGCTCAGCACCACCACGGTGGTGTCGCGCCAGGCCGGCCCCATGGCCTGCGCCAGTGCCGCCAAACCCTGGCCGAGGGCACCGAGCTTGTCGGCCAGCTGCCCCTGGGCGCCGTTGGCGCCGGCTTCGTTCACATGGGTGTCCCAGCCGCCGACGTCGATGAAGCCGAGGTCGAAGCTGGCGCGCATCAAGCCGCCCACGCGCGTGGCCTCGGCCACGAAGCCGCGCGGATTGATGGCGCCGCGGCTGGCGGCCACCATCTCGGCCTCCCAGCCTCGCGCCTGCATGTCGTGCATCACCGTGGCGTGCACGGCAAAACCCTCGCGCACCGAGGCGCCTTGCGCGGTGCTGCCCCACATGCGCTCCAGCAGCGCTTGCTGGCGCGGGTCGATGCCGCTGCGGCCCACCTGGCCCATGGCCATATTGGGCACGCGCTCGGCACCGCGCAGCGACAGCGGCAGTTGCGCGGTGAAGGCCATGGGCTGGGCGCGGCCACCGAGTTGCTGCACCAGGCGGTTGAGAAAACCGTCGTTGAAGTCGCGGGTTTGCGGGCCCTGGCCGAGTTCGATGTGGTCTTGCGTCTCGAAGTGGCTGCGGGTCATGTCGCGCGTGCCGGCGAAAGGCACGAAGGCGAGTTGCCCGGCTTGCCACAGCGGCAGCATGCTTTCGCGCAATGCCGGGTGCAGCGCCCAGTGGGCGTCGAGCCGGATGGCGCCGTCCGGTCCGCCTTCCGTGCTGCTTGCCGGCCGGGGCACGGCGATATGCGGGCGCGACTCGTAGTAGAAGTCGCTGGTGTAGGGCACGAGCAGATTGGTGGCGTCGTAAGCGCCGCGCAGGAACACCAGGAGGAACTTGGGGCCGCCCGGCGCGGGTGCGGCCCATAGCCGGCTCATCGGCGCGGCGAGTGTGGCGGCGGCAGCGGCTTGGAGAAAGTGGCGACGTTGCATTGCAGTCTCCTTGGCGTTCAGTCGTTCATGAATTCGGGGGAAGACAGCCACAGCGCGTTCCAGCTCACGCGCTGGTCGGCCTGGGCCAAGGCCTGCAGCGTGGCACGGCTCAAGGCCGGTTCGGCGGCGAGGAACACGGCGCTGCGGGCGAGGTCGGGCGGGGGCAGGCGCGGGTGCGGGTTGGGGCCTGGACGTGGTGCTGTGTTGGTTTGCGGCATGGCAGCGGCCATGCCGCTCATGCCGCCCATGGTGTCAGCGGCATCCATCGTCGCGTCGATGCGCAGGAAAGGCGGCGGCGGGCCGAACAAGGCGGGTGCACCGCTGCCCAGCCACCGCGCCACCTCGAAGCGCGTGGTCAGTTGCCCCGGGCTGTCCCAGGCGCCGCTGTTGAGTGGATAGCCGTCGGGCGTCTGCCGGCCGTACAACGGCTCGCCCAGCTTGTCGAGCATGCCGATGAGCGGCTGCGGGTTGGTGATGACGCGGCCATGCAGACTCGCGCGCGCCGCCGACACCACATAGCGCATCGGGTCCTTGAACTGCGGCGCGCCCAAGCTGGCGGCGAATTGCGGACTGGTGAACATGGTGCGCAGCACGGCGGCGATGTCGCCGTTCGTCCGCGCCCAGGTGCGCACCATCGCGTTCACCATCACCGGGTCGGGATGGTCGGCAACGAAGTACTGCGCCAGCTCGAAGCTCACATGCCGCGCCGTGGCCGGGTCGTCGGCCAGCAGGGTGATGACCCGCTCGATCTCGTCCAGCCCGCGCCCATGCAGGGTCTGGCCCAGCACCAGCTTGGGGCCGGGGTCGTGGCGCGCGGGGTTGAACACCACCAGGCCGCGCTGCCAGAGCTCATCGCGCAGGGCAGGGCGCACACGCACGGGGCGGTCGGCCAGGTCCACGCCCAGGCCCGTGAGCACGCGCGCCAGGTTGGTCACATCCGCCTGGGTGTAGCCGGCGCCCACACCCAGGGTGTGCAGTTCCATCACCTCGCGGGCGTAGTTTTCGTTGACATGGCCGCGCGCGTTTTGCGCGTTGTTCAGATACAGCAGCATCTGCGGCGAAAACATGGTGGCTTGCAGCAGATCGCGGAAATGCCCGAGCGCGTGCGGCGCAATCACGCGCTGGGTGTAGTCCGCCATCATCGGCCCGATATTGCCGCCCCGGAAGACGTTGAAATGGTTCTGCCAGAACCAGGTGAGGCGCTGCTGCAACTGGTTGGGGGCGTACACCGCCAGCAACAGTTGCTGCGCCATGGCCTGCTGGGTGAGCTGGTTCTTGCCGGCCTGGATTGCTTTCAGTCGCGCCTGCGCTTGCGTCGCGTCGTCGCCACCCTCGCGCTTGCTCAGGAACAGTGCCCGCTGGGCGCGTGCCAGCGGGGGGACGAGTGCGGTGAGCGGCCGGTTCACCGCCAGAGCAGCGAGCTGGGCTTGCACCTCGGGCGGCAGCGCCGGGTCGGGGTCGGGGCGCAACTGCGCATCGAGATAGCGCGCGGCGCCCAGGCGCTGCAGGGTTTGCAGTTGCGCGGCTTCGGCGCCCCAGCCGATGCGGTCGAGAAAGGCCACCGGATGGGCGCTTGCCGCGGCATCCAGCGCGCCCGAGGCCGCAGGCTGCATGGGCTGCGGCCTCGCCGCGAGCTGTGCGGTCGCTTGCGTCCGGGCATGCGCCGCGCAGCCTGCGAGCAAGGTGAAGGCGAAGAGCATGGCGGCACGGCGCGGGGTGCGCTGGGATGAAAACTCAACGGCAGGCGCTTGCATCGTGGGCGGTCGCGAAAAGGGTCGAGGGGCTTGGCGGGCGGCTCGTGCAGCTCGGCGAGCCATTTCCGCGTGGTTGGCATAACGTCAGCGCCCGAGCGCTGCCGACACGCGGCGCATGCCCGGATGCGAAGGTTGTAAGCGCGTGTTGCAATGCCTGCGCAGGGGCGATGAGCGCGGCCGTGAATCCGCATGCATCGGAGGTTGGCGCGACATTCCGTGGGAAAGTCGTTGACGCATGCCGCGATACGCATCCATCATTCGGCCCATGCCCCCATCCGCCGCATCCACGCGCTCCGATCTGCCGGCCGCCTATGGCCCCGAGGCCGACGCCTGCTTGCACGCCGTGGCCCCTGCGCTGATCGAGCAGGTCGGGCCGTGGGTCGACGCCTTCTACGCCCAATTGCGGCTGCTCGAAGGGCCGGCGAACTTGCTGGCGCTGTTCGGGGAGGACGATTTCGCCGCGCTCGCATGCCACCAGGCCACGCATCTGCGCCTGCTGCTCGACCCGGCCAGCCGGGCCGATGCGGTGCGCGTGGCGTCCATGCATGCCGGGCGCATGCATGCGATGACCGGGGTGCCGGTCGCCTGGCTGGTGCGCGGAACCGCGCTGTTGCAAGACCTCATGCTGCGAGGCCTGCAACGCGCCGCGCAAACCCTCGACGCTTCGTCACGCGAGGCCGCGCGCTTGGTGCTCGGCCAGCGCTTGATGCAGGATCTGCACGATCAGGTCGTGGCGCACCAGGCGGTCGAGGCGCAGCAGGTTGATGCCATGGCACGGCTCGACGACTTGCTGGCGCTCGGACTGGCGCCGCCGGATCTGGCCGCCGGCGCGCTCGATGCCCTGCATGAACTCGACGGCATGGCGGCCGTCACGCTGGGGCGGCCCGATGCCGACGGCCATCTGCAGTTCGAGGTGGTGCGCGGTGACGGCTTCGAGTCCTATGTGCGACGCGTGGCGCAGGGCCGGGCGCAGCCGGTGGGCGTGCACGCCGACCAAGCCATCGGCGCCGGCGCTTCCGGGCTGGCCTGGCGCAGCGGGCAGCCGCAGCATGTCGTCTCCTACGCCACCGACCCGCGCATCGCCCCCTGGCGCGAGGAGGCGCGGGCGCTGGGCATTCGCAGCAACGTCGCCATTCCCTTGCTCGACGCCGATGGCCAACCCTTTGCCATGGTCGACCTGTATGCGGCCTGGCCGGGCTATTTCAGCGCGCCGATGCGCCGCCCCTTGCTCGGGCATGTGCAGCGCAGCCTGAGCCTGGCGCTGTCGCGCGGGCTGGCGGGCAGCCGCGTCATTCCTTATCAAAGCCGCCGGCTGTACCGCCTGGGCCTGGAGAGCGGCGCGCTGCAGATGCTGATGCAGCCGGTGGTCGATCTGCGCAGCGGCCTGCCGGTGAAATGCGAAGCCCTGGCGCGCCTGCGCGAGACCGATAGCGGTCGGCTCATCGGCCCGGCGGAATTCCTGCCCGCGTTCGATGCGCGCCAGTTGCTGCTGCTGTTCGAACTCGGCCTGCAACAGGCGCTCGCCGCGCAGCGCGCCTGGGCGGCGCAGGGGCTGGATCTGGGCGTATCCATCAACCTGCCGCCGCAGGGCCTGAGCGACCCCGCCTTCGTGCGCGTGGTGCAGACCCAGTTGCACACCAGCGGCGTGCCACCCGCACGCCTGACCCTGGAGTTGCTCGAAAGCGGCGAACTGGGCGAAGCCACCGTGCGCGAGCCACTGATGGCGCGGCTGCAGGCCCTGGGCGTGCAATTGGCCGAGGACGACCTCGGCTCCGGCTACAGCTCGCTGCTGCGCCTGGACAGCCTGGCGTTCGACGAGGTCAAGATCGACCAGGGCCTGGTGCGCCGTGCCACGCTGGCGCCGCAAAAGGCGCTGGACTTCATCCGCCACCTGGCACGGCTCAGTCAGGACCTGAACATTCCGGTGACGGTCGAAGGGCTGGAGACCCCGGGGCTGATCGAGGCCGCCGCCCTGCTCGGCGCCGATTTCGGCCAGGGCTGGGGCATCGCCCGGCCCATGCCGGCGGCCGAAATACCGGCCTGGGCGGCCAACTGGCGACTCGACCTCGACCCGCAGCAACCGCGCACCGCCCTGGGCGCCTACGCCGCTTATCTGCTGTGGGAGGCCCAGCTCGGCGCCCTCGCGCCCTGGCCCGACCTGCTGCATCGCTTCGTCCACGTGCCCTGTGCCCTGGGCCATTACCTCGCCGCGCAGAATCTGCGGGGCGAGGCGCTGGAGCGCGCCTGCCTGGCAGTGCTCGCCGCCGCGCCGCAAGGCCCTGCGAGCCAGGCCTACAGCCAGGCCCGCAACACCCTGCGCGCCCTGCTCGCCGCCCATGTGCGCCAGGCCAACGGCCTGCCGGCGGGCTGAGCGCTGCGGTTCCAATCCAGCCGTCGTCGTGTTGGCCGGCGCGAAAGTTCTCCCGGCCGATGCGCGCCCCCAGACCTGCCGCTTCGCTTCAGGCATCCCGAGGGGGATGAGAAAACTTCGGGGGGCGGTGCGTTTTCTCATGAGCCGGCTGCCGGCGCGTCGGGCGCGCGCCGCCGACGTGTGCTGCAGCGCCACCAGAGATGCGGCACAATCGAAACACGCATCGCGCCCGCCAAGTACGGGCCGAGTCTGCCGGTGCGGGGTTGCCGCACGACCTGTCCCTGGAGGAATGCGTCATGTCCTGGTCCCACCGTCTCCTGTTGCAGCCGGCAGAGCAGCGCCTGGCCAACCTGCCGCTGCCGTGTTCCGTGCAGCTTCCCGGGGGCCAGCGCATTGGCGCCGTGCAGCCCCGACTGCGCCTGGTGGTGCGC
>NZ_JBTRXV010000013.1:0-62019 GCF_054608695.1 Thiomonas sp. | reverse complement strand
ACGCCCCTGCAGCGCACGCCGATCGCCGCGTCATCCTGTTCATTCTCTGCCTCGCCGTGCTCATCGCCCAGGTGGACACCTCGGTGGTCAATCTGGCGGTGCACGCCATCGGCGTCGGCCTGCACGCGCCGCTGCCGGCGCTGCAATGGGTGGTGGACGGCTACAACCTCAGTTACGCCGCGCTGCTGATGAGCGGCGGCACCCTGGCCGATCTGCTCGGGCGGCGGCGCGTGCTGCAGGCGGGCGCGGCGGTGTTCGTGCTTGGCTCGCTGCTCGCCGGCCTCGCGCCCAATATCACCGCGTTGATTGCCGGGCGCGTGTTGGCGGGCATCGGCGCGGCGATGCTGCTGCCCGCCAGCCTGGCGCTGATCCGCGTCATCTGGAGCGATCCGCACGAGCGCGCCCACGCCATCGGCATCTGGGCCGGCACCAACGGCGCGGCGCTGGCCATCGGCCCGACGCTGGGCGGCTGGCTGATCCAGACGGTGGGCTGGCGCAGCGTGTTTCTGCTGATCGTGCCCATCGGCCTCGCGGTGCTGTGGTGGGCGCCGCGCGCCATTCCCGAATCGCGCGATGCGCAAGGGCGGCGCGTCGATCTGCCCGGTCAGTTGTTCGGCGGCCTCGCGTTGACGGGATTGGCGGTTGCGGCCATCGTGCATCAGGCCACCCTGCCCGCAATCGCGGTGGCTCTGATCGCGGCGCTGCTGTTCGTGCGCGCCGAACGCCGTGCTGGAGCAGGAGCGATGATCCCCTTGCCGCTGTTGCGTAATCGTCGGCTCAACGTCAACAACGCCGTGATGATGACCATGACCTTCAGTATGTACGGCGTGCTGTTCCTGCTGCCGCTGAGTTGGCTGCGTACGGGCGCACTCAATGCGTTCGAGGCTGGCTTGGCGTTGCTGCCGATGTCCTTGACCTATGTTGCGCTCTCGCACTACTCCGGCGCGTGGAGTGCACGGTTTGGTGTGCGCCTGCTGATCACCGTCGGCATGGTCATGATTGGCACCGGGCTCATGGCGCTTGCTTGCACGCGCGCCGGACAACCCCTGTGGCTGGCGGAACTCGCCCTATTCGCCACTGGCGTTGGCGTCGCGCTGGGCACGGCACCGCTTCTCGCCACCGCCGTCGCCGCCGTCGAACCCGCACGCGCCGGCACCGCCTCGGCCATGGTCAACACCGCCCGCATGATCGGTGCAACCTTGGGAGTGGGCGTGCTGGGCAGCGTGTTTGCGGCACAGGGCAGCGCGGCGGCAGGCTTCGGCGTGGCGATGGCGATCGGTGCGGCGGTGGCATTGGCGGGCGCACTGCTGGCCGTGTCGATGCGCACGGAGTTGCAGCGCATGCAGTAGTCGGGGGCGCGTGCATACGGCAAATGTGTGCGCCCACGTGATGGTCTGAAGATTGCCCCGTATCGCGCAGCCGCATGTCCTGCGCCACGCGGACAGCATTGCACCATCGAATCAGACACCGCTCGCGCGCGCCGCAACGAGCGACATGCCTGGCACATCGACCCGCTCAGGCAAAACTGCGGACTGGTTGCTTGCGAGCGTGATATTCGCATCCCCCCACGCCTTCAGCGCCGCCATCACCGGCTGCAGACTGCGACCTAGCGTGGTCAGGCTGTACTCAACTTTGGGTGGCACTTGCGCATACACCTTGCGTGCGATCAGGCCGTCCGTTTCCAGTTCGCGCAACTGGTTGGTCAACATGCGCTGGGTGACGTTGGGCAGGCGGCGGCGCAGTTCGTTGAAGCGCAATGTGCCGTCCAGCAAGTGGTACAGCACCACGCCCTTCCACTTGCCGTCGATCAGGCTGAGGGTGGCCTCGACCATGCAGCCGGGGCTGCACTGTAGATTGCGATGGCGCATGCGTGGCATACGGTATCCTTTTTAATACTACATGCATAATTTGTGCGTTCTTGTTCAATGGCATGGTAAGCACTACGGTTCTCCTGCGCAATCCGCCGCATTCAACCCCCAAGGAGAACTCCATGCGTGCCATCGGTTATCAAACCCCGCTGCCCATCGACGCCGCCGCGTCGCTCGTCGATATCGATCTGCCCGATCCTCAACCCAGCGGCTGCGACCTGCTGGTGGCGGTGCAGGCCGTGTCCGTCAACCCCATCGATGCGATGGTGCGCGCCGGCGCCGCGCCGCCCGCTGGCGCCGCGCTGCCCGCGGGCGAGTGGAAAGTACTGGGCTGGGACGCCGCCGGCACCGTGGTGGCCACCGGCCCCGAGGCCACGCGCTTCCGTCCGGGCGACCGCGTGTTCTACGCCGGCGACATCACCCGGTCCGGCACCAATGCGGCGCTGCACTGCGTGGACGAGCGCATCGTCGGCCACATGGCCGCCAGCCTCGACTTCGCCGAGGCCGCGGCGTTGCCGCTGACCGCCATCACCGCCTGGGAGGCGCTGTTCGACCGGCTCGATGTGCGCCGGCCCGTGCCCGGCGCGGCAGCCGCGGTGCTCATCATCGGCGGCGCGGGCGGGGTGGGCTCCATCGCCACGCAACTCGCGCGGCAGTTGACCGACCTCACCGTGATCGCCACCGCCTCACGCCCGCAAACCCGCGACTGGGTGCAGGCCATGGGCGCGCACCATGTGCTCGACCACGCCCAGCCGCTGGCGCCGCAGGTGCAAGCCCTGGGCCTCGGGCGACCGGCGTTCGTGTTCTCCACCACCCAGACCATGCGCCACCTCGCCGACATTGCCGAGCTGATCGCGCCGCAGGGACGCTTCGCGCTGATCGACAACCACCCAACACTCGACATCGTGGCGTTCAAGCGCAAGAGCGTGTCCATCCACTGGGAGGCGATGTTCACCCGCTCGCTGTTCGCCACCCCCGACATCGCCGCCCAAGGCGCGCTGCTCGACGACGTGGCGCGGCGGGTGGATCAAGGCCAGCTCAAGACCACGCTCGGCACCCGGCTCGGCCCGATCGACGCCGCCACCCTCAAGCGCGCCCACGCACTGGTCGAAACCGGAGCCAGCATTGGCAAGGTGGTGCTGGAGGGTTTTGGGCAGGTCGGAAAGGCGTGATGCGCGCCTTGCGTCAAAGCTCGGTCGTGCCACCATCAAGGCGCAGCTCGCCGCCCACCATGTAGGCTGAAGCCGCGCTGCCGAGAAACAGCGCGGCTTCGGCGATTTCATCAGGGCTGGCGAGACGCCCCACGGGGATGCGCGCACGCAACGCTTCAAGCCCTGCGGCACGCTCGCTCTCGCTCATGCCCGGCCAGTCGAGAATCGGCGTCGCAGTGACACCCGGGCTCAAGGCATTGACCCGGATGCGCCGCGCCAGCAGATCCGCGGAAAAACTGCGCGCCATGGATCGCACCGCCGCCTTGCCGGCGGCATAGACGCTGCAACCCGGCCAGCCGGCGTCGTGGATCATCGAGCTGGTCAGCACCACCACCGCCCCGTCGCGCAGGTGCGGCAGGGCCTTCTGCACCGTAAAGAACAGGCCTTTGACATTGATGTCGAACTGGCGGTCGAAGAACGCCTCGGTCACCTCGGCCAGCGGCTTGGCCTCGAAGATGTAGCGCCCCAGATCGGGCGCGATGTCCTGCAAGGCGGCGACCACGTGCTCGCCGGCTTCGCCATCGATGGTCTTGAGCATTTCCCAGCCGCGACGGTAGCGTTCGGATGGTTGTTGCATCGGAAACTCCTGTGATGTTCACGCGGCTGTGTCGATTTGCGAAAGGGGCGTGGCTTCGAGTTCGCCCACGGTGACGCTCGCGCCGAAATGGTGGACGACGTGTTCCAGGACGTGCGCGCGCTGGGCGGAGGTGAAGGCCGCGCAGGCATCCTCGACCACGATGGCGCGGTAGCCGAGATCGTGCGCGGCACGCAGCGTGGACTCGACGCACACATGCAGGGCGTAGCCGGCCAGCAACAGGGTGTCGATGCCGTGGAAGCGCAGGAGCATGTCGAGATTGGAAGCCGCAAAGGCGCTGGCGCCCAGGCGCCCGCCAACGATCAATTCATCCTCGCGGGGCTCGAATCCGGGGGCGAACGCTTCGCGGCCTTCGCGCCAGGTACCGGCGCGGGGGATCGCGCCGCGTAGCCCGAGGGTGTGCGAGGTCGGTGCCAGGTCGCGGTAGTCGCTGCGGCAGCGGAAGGGCACGTGGATGACATCCCACTGGCGCTGACGCGCCAGCGCAAGCAGGGCCGCGGCGCGCTGCTGCGAGTGCAGGAACGCATCACGGTCGGCCATCAGGGCTTGCAGCTTGCTCTCCGGGGCGAGCCATTCGCGCTGGAACTCGATCATCAGCAAGGCGGTGCGTGCGGGGACAAGGTTGAGATCGTTGGCGTCGTGCATGGGCTGTTGGATCTGTGCGTCGTGCTGCGAAGCCGCCATTGTTCCGCCGCACGCTATGCTCGTGAAGAGAAAACCATGCAAGGCGGTTTTGCAGTCATGGAAAACCTGAACTGGGACGATCTGCGCGTGCTGCTGGCGGTGGCACGCACGCGCAGCCTGTCGGCGGCGGCGCTGCAGCTCGGCAACAGCGCCTCCACGCTGGGGCGACGCATCGCCCTGCTCGAACAGGCGCTGGGCGTGACCCTGTTCGTGCGCCATGCCAGCGGCTATCGCCTCACCGAGGATGGCGAGGTCTTGCTCGACGAGGCGCGGCGCGTCGAGGACGCCATCGTGCAACTGCGCGGCCGTGCCAGCGACCGCGGGCGCGAGCCTGCGGGGCATGTGCGACTGGCGACCAACGAGGCGCTGGCCAACCTGCTCATCCTGCCGCGCTGGAAGGCGCTGACGGCCCAGCATCCGAAGCTGACGCTGGAGCTGATCACGGGTGCCGCGGTGCAGGACATGACCCGGCGCAACGCCGACATCGCCCTGCGTCTGGTGCGCCCCGAGGCGGGCCAGCTCACCGTGCGCAAGCTGGGCGTGCAGGCGTATGCGGTGTATGCGCAGCGCGGGCTGGTGGAGCCGACGCGGCGGCGGCGCGGCGGCACGCATCTGGCGGCGTTGCCGTGGATCGGCTGGGATGAGGAAATCCAGCACCTGGTACAGGCGCGCTGGCAGCGGCAGTACTACCCCGGCGCCACATTCGCGCTGACGACCAACAGCCTGTTCAGCCAGCTCGAGGCAGCGGAACAGGGACTCGGTCTGGCCGTGCTGCCCTGCTACATCGCCGATGCGCGGCCGAAGCTGGAACGCTGCCTGCCGCCCGCGCAGTGCGTGTCGCAGGACATCTGGCTGGTGATCCAGCGCGGGCTGCGCGCTTCACCGCGCATGCGCGTGGTGGCCGACATGTTGGCCGAGGTGGTACATGAACACCGGCGCGTACTTGCGGGGACCTGATCAAACTTATTGCGGCCTGCGCCGGAATGACGATGTGTAACGCATGCGTCACAAACGCACGCTGCGACAAGCGACGATGATGGTTTATTTGACCAATGACTCCGTGCACGATGGCACACCCGATGCGTACCGCCGTTTCCAAGAGGAACTTGGGGTACTTGATCGCACAGCCGAGCAGCGCGCAGCAGTTACGCCATTGAAGATGAAGATGACGCGGGCAAAATCAGAGACTTTGGCACTTCGTCAACGTTTTAGTTTGTCGGTGGCGGATGTCATCGCCTTCTTCCCGCCAAAAGAGGGAGAGTTCCTGCGGCAAATCATCGCCAACCCGGAATTCAAAGCGCGTCGCGTCACGAAGGCTCAGACGAGTTCATCGCGTTGACCGATCGTCCATTGGATCGCATGGATCTGCCACGCTCGGTCTGCGGAGACGAGCCAACACGAGACTACCGGCTCATCGAGCCGGGGATTCCGGCGGGGGCCGTCTGCACATTACGGCTCTGCAACGATTGCTGGAAAATCCGCAGGGAAATGTATGGGGAGTCGCTGGCCTTGCTGACCTGAGGACATGACACGTCGGGAATGGCGATGAAAATCGCGCGAAGCGCCCCGCCACGGTGGGCGGGGCGTGGGGGCGACGATCAGTCGCCCTTGCTGCGCGACCAGATCAGGGTGTGCGTCCCGTCCTCGCCTTCGATCAGGCGGGCGTAGATCGTCGCCGGAAACGAAGGATCGTCCAGGGTCGCCGACAGGTAGGGCCGCTCGGCCTGGCTGACTTTCTTCCACGCCGCGCCGATGTCGTAGCCGCCCGCCGCCTGGATGCGGTAGTCGGGGGCGTTCTCGCTGCCCTTGTCGTTGGGGACGAACTTGACCTTGACGTTGAGCGTCAGGGTCCGGACCGTGCCGGTGAAGCCGTCGTTCTGTGCGGTGAAGGTGCCGATGTTGGCCATGATGTTTTCTCCGTTCGGGTTTGCAAGGTCGCGCCCATCGCGGCCTTGTCGGTGATCCGCCCGGCGGGGGACGGGCTGGCCGCACCGCGCAGCGGCCGCAACAGCGTGGAGGACCGGGAGGCCCAAAGAATTTGCCGCGCGAGGAAGCTGCGCAGCGGCGGGGAAATTGTTTGGGCCGGACGGTTGCGGCCATGAAGCCCGAGGCGCAGCCGCCCCCCGCCAGGATTCACGACAAGTCAAGGACGCATGGGTCGAACCACCCCGAATGGAGACAGGGCCGACTCGGCATCTCCGTACAAGAGATTCACTGGCCTGTGGCCTGACGCTGGCAAGGGCTGGAACGCAACGACAAGCGAGGATGCCGTCAGTGCCAGGCGGTGGGCGGGTTGAGGGCGTGGCGTGGAATCTTCATGGAGAAGCCGTGCGGCGTTTGTCGGTGAACCGTCCTTCGTGGCGTTGCAGGCAACGAACCGCCAGCGTCGGGGACAGCACGCATCGGCACAACCCAGTGCAGCAAGGTGGAGCGCACCCCAGCGGTCCACCCACCTGCGGAGCGCCGACAAGCGGAGCAGCAAGCAAGCAAGGTGCACAGCCGGCGAGCTCGGCGGCGCAAACGCCGACACACCAGGACTTCTTCAGAACAAACATCAGGATGCGGATACTTGCCCGAAGACGATTTCATGTTAGATTAGGAAATGAATATTTCCTTTAATGGCGCACCATGACACCCTCCCGCCGTTCGCTTGCAACCGCCTCCCGTAGTCGAGGCCGTCCGCGCGAGTTCGATGTCGATCAGGCATTGGACCAGGCCGTGCGCGTGTTTAGCGAGCGTGGCTACCACGGCACCTCGATCAGCGACCTGACCCGCGCCATGCGCTTGGCCCAGGGCAGCATCTACAAAGCGTTCAAGAATAAGCAGTCCGTCTTCCTGGCCGCGTTCAACCGCTACCGCACACTGCGGGCCGAGAAGTTGCGGCAGACCATCGGCGATGCCGGCACGGGCCTGGAGCGCCTTCGCAACGCGCTCGCCTTCTATGTCGAATCCTCGCAGGGCGCGGAAGGCCGGCAAGGCTGCCTCGTCGTCGGCAGCATCGCGGAGCTCGCGACGTTCGACAAGGAAGTGGCGCGGCACATTGCCACGGCGTTGGAGCGCAACGAGGCATTACTGGCCGACCTGATCCGACAGGGACAGGAAGATGGCTCCATCCCCGCCTGCGTCGACCGGCTGGCTGCCACCCAGATGATGCTGTGCCTCGTGCAAGGCATGCGGGTGGTCGGGAAAACCGGCCGCACCCACGAGGACATGCAGGCCGTGGTGAATATCGCCATGAAGGTGCTGGCTTGATTTTTTTGCCAATTTAGGAAATATTTGTTTCCTATTTATCAGAGGAGCTTCTGTGATGAAAATCGGATTTGTCGGCCTCGGAATGATGGGAACACCGATGGCCGCCAACCTCGTCAAGGCCGGCTACCCGCTGCGCGTGTGGAACCGCTCGCAAGACCCAGTTGCCGCGCTCACCGCGCTCGGCGCCGAAGGCGCGACGACTCCGCGCGAGGCGGCCGAGGGCGCGGACGTGCTGATCTCCATGCTGGCCGATGACGCTGCCACGCGCGCCGTCATCATCGACGCACATGTGCTGGAGGCGCTGAAGCCGGGAGCGATCCACGTCAACATGGCCACGGTTTCCGTCGTCCTCGCGGGCGAACTGGAGCGACTGCACCACGAGAACGGCATCGGGTACATCGCGGCCCCTGTCCTTGGACGGGTGAACGTAGCCGAAGCTGGCCAGCTCAATATCCTCGCGGCCGGAGATCCCCAGGCATTGGCGGTCGTCCAGCCGCTGTTCGACGTTCTCGGCCAGAAGACATGGCACTTCGGGAACAAGCCCGAACAGGCCAATGTCATCAAGCTGGCGGTGAATTTCATGATCGCCAGCGCCATCGGGACGATGGGCGAAGCCGTGGCGCTCGCGCAAGGCTATGGTGTTTCCAGGACCGGCTTCCTGGACCTGGTCACGTCCACGATCTTCGCCTCACCCGTGTACAAGGGCTATGGCGACGCGATCGCCCATGACCGGTTCGAGCCCGTCGGCTTCAAGCTGGCGCTCGGCCTGAAGGACGTGCGGCTCACGCTGGAAGCGGCCGAGAAAGCGAACGTCCCGCTTCCCCTGGGCAGCGTCCTAAGAGACAACCATCTCGACAGCCTGGCGCATGGCGAAGGCCATCTCGACTGGGCGGCGCTGTCGCGCGTTTCTGCGCGCCGGGCCGCACAGGAATGAGCGCCGAAATCCAGGCCCCTCCACCCTTGGGGGGATTGCCGGTTCTTCTGGCCGCTTCATGCGGCCTGACCGCCGCCAATATCTACTACGCCCAGCCGCTGGCCGGGCCGATCGGCGCGGCGCTGGGGCTGCCCGCGGAGCTAACTGGCCTGATCGTCACCCTGACCCAGCTCGGCTATGGCCTGGGCCTGCTGCTCGTCGTACCGCTGGGCGATCTGGTGGAGAACCGGCGGCTGATCCTGATGCTGCTGGGCATCGCCGCTGCGGCCTTGCTGGCGGCGGGCCTCGCCAGCCACCCGCTGCCGTTCCTGGCGGCCGCGCTGGGCATCGGCCTCGGCACGGCGGCCGTGCAGGTGCTGGTGCCCTATGCCGCGCACCTTGCCCCCGAGGCAGTGCGCGGGCGCGTCGTCGGCAACGTCATGAGCGGTCTGATGCTGGGCATCATGCTGGCGCGTCCGGTGGCGAGCCTGATTGCGCAGGTGTCGTCCTGGCCCGTGGTCTTCTACGCCTCGGCCACGGCGATGGTGCTGTTGGGCGGGCTCCTGGCGCGCGCCTTGCCGCCGCGCATCCCCACGGCTCGATTGACCTACGGCGAGCTGCTGGCGTCGATGATCGACCTGGCTCGGCATACGCCCGTGCTGCGCCGGCGAGCGCTCTACCATGCTGCGCTGTTTGCCGCGTTCAGCCTGTTTTGGACAACGGTGCCGTTGCTGCTGGCGGGGCCGGCCTTTGGCCTGTCGCAGGGAGGTATCGCCCTGTTCGCCCTGGCCGGGGCGGCGGGTGCGGTCGCCACCCCGATCGCCGGCCGCGTGGCCGACCGGGGCTGGACGCGGCCCGCCACCGGGCTGGCGATGCTGGCCGTGGCCACCGCTTTCCCGATCACCCACATCGCAACACATGGTTCGGCTTGGGCGCTGGTCGCGTTGGTGGCAGCCGCCATCGTGCTGGATTTCGGCGTAGCGGCGAACCTGACCCTGGGGCAGCGCGCGATCTTCGTGCTCGGCGCCGAGTTCCGGGGCCGTCTCAACGGCCTATACATGGCCACCTTTTTCCTGGGCGGCGCGCTGGGCTCGGCGCTGGGCGGCTGGGCCTATGCGCGCGGCGGCTGGACGCTGACATCATGGTTCGGCTTTGCGCTGCCGGCCTTGGCGCTGGCGTACTTCGCCACGGAGCGGCGCAGCGCGGCCACGTCGGTACCGATGGCGTCGTAGCCTCAAGCCTCGCTATCCGGGCTGGTAGGGCATGGCTGGGTTTGCTCTTTTTTTAGGATTGCGGTTGGGCTTTTGAACCGGGCGCGGCACACCTGCCGCACCCGCTTTTTGAAAAAAGACCCCGACGCTCATCGCGTTGGGGCCATCGATCGCAGGGCCAGGTTACGCCGCCAGAGCGTGCGCCTCGTACTCCGCCGCCTCGGTGGCGACGTCCTCCGCCGCTTCGCTTTCGACGGCCTCCTGCTTACGGTGATGGACGCGCCCACGGTCTTGCGCACGTTGCGCTTGGAGAGGCGAAGCTGAGACAGCGGCACGAGAATCGGTTTTGCGCCGGGGCCGCAGCTTCAAGGGCGTGGGTTTCGTGAGTGGTCACGGTGTTCATGGTGAAAACTCCTGTCCCATGTCGGGACGTTCAAGATGGAAAGAAGATGGGCGGTCGAGGGGCCGCAGCCCCTCGGCGGGTTCGGTTCAGCCCTTGAGTTGCTTCATGCCCTCGGCCAGCAGCCATAGGGCGCGGTTGACCTTGACGTTCTGGTCGATGCCCTGAATCGGGCGGGTGCGCTGCCGCCGTCCGTTGGCGCTGCGCCCCATCAGTCCGCCTTGCGTCAAGTTCTCCTGCACGCGGTTGAAGGCGCTCCACAGGTCGGGGCGGTCGTCGTCGTGGCGGCGCGGAGCCAGCAGCTGCGCTTCGGTGATGGGCGCGGGCATGGCCGGGTCGTACTTGAGCGACAGCGCGGCATGGGCGAACACTTCGGCCTCGCCCCGGTCCAGCGTGATGGCGCGCATTGCGTCGCGGCGCTCGGCTACCCGCTCGAAACCGTCCAGCACTTCATACGCGCCCTCGATCACGTGGCCGGTCACGTCGCCTTTGTGCGGGATGCGCAGGTCGGCCACGGCATCGCCGCAGACCAGGCCGTTCTTGCAGACGAAGCGGAACATTCCGGCCAGCATCTGGTAACTGCTGGTGCCGTCGTGCGAGTTCAGCAGGATGATTTCGTTGGCCTCGCTGCCGTTGATCTGGCTGGCATGGCGTAGGCGGATCATGTGCTTGGTGTAGTCGCGCCGGTCGTCCTGCCGCACGCGGGTCTGGCAGACCATGAAGGGCTGGAACCCCTCCTTGCGAAGCTCCGTCAGCACGGCGGCGGTCGGGATGTAGCTGTACCGCCCGGAGCGGCTGGCGTGCTTGTCCTCGGCAAAGATGGACGGGGCCACGGCGCGGATTTGATCATCCGATAGCGGCTGATCGGCGCGCAGTACGGGGGAACGGGATGCGAAACGGGATGCGAGTTGCATGGTGCTTTCTCCTGACAAAAGGGTTGCTGTCGAAACCCCCACCGGATTCCTAGATTCGGAGCCCGCCTTTCGGCTTCTCCGGTGGGGTTGGCGCAGAGACCTGGGCCGGCCTCGTTGCCACCGTTTTTCCTGAGTTCATCGCCCGCGAAAAACCGGGCGCATGGCAATGGGCCGTCAAGGAGACAAGCGCGGGGTGGGTGCGGCCCGCAGCGCAGCGAGGACACGGCCCCGCGCGCCTTGACGGCCCATTGCCATGCGTTACGGTCGCGGGATAAGGTGATGAAGGAAGGAAAGACGGCTGGACGGGCAACGGCCGCATTCGGCGCCGATCCCACGCAAGCGAAGCGCGCAGCGCCGCAGGCGCGAAGGCCGAGCAGGTGCGGCCTGGTCGGCGGCCTTTGCGGGGCGCCAAGCAACGCGCGGCGGAGATGGGCTGCAAGCCGATCCCCTGGGAGCGCAAGCGCAGCGCGCAGGCCCGCAGGGCCGGAGAACATCGACAGAAGGCGCAGCAAAAAGGGGCCGAAGCCCCTTGGTTCAAAGCAGTCCGTGTTCGGAGAACGCCACGGTGTCGTTGCCGCCGACGACAATGTGATCCAGCAGCCGCACTTCGACCAGCGCGAGCGCTTGGCGCAGGTTCGCTGTCAGCGCCCGATCGGCAGCGCTCGGTTCAGGTGAACCGGAGGGATGGTTGTGCGACACGATGACCGCCGCCGCATTGCGCGCCAAGGCTTCCTTGACCACCTCGCGCGGATACACCGACGCACCATCGATGGTGCCGCGGAACAACTCGATGTATTCGATCAGCCGATGCCGGTTGTCGAGAAACAGCACCGCGAACACTTCGTGCTCGTAGCCGGCCAGTTTCGCGCACAGGTAGTTCTTGACCACCGCCGGCGATGTGAACTCCTCGTTGCGCTGCAACGTCTGGTCTACCACCAGACGCGCCGCCGCGAGGATCTGGCTGGCCGTCGCCGGACGATAGCGCCCACGCGCGTCACGCACCAACAGCGAGGCATCGAAGGAAAGAGAGAATTGCGACATGACCGTGCTCCGGTTGCTCGGGCGGAATTGCCCGGAACCGGCGCCAGCACGGCGCAGCGCAAGCAGTCAGGGGTCGCAGACGGCCACGGCCGCAAGCGCCATCGGCGTGCAGCCCTTGACGGCGAGAACGCCGTGATACGGTGAAGGGAAGCAGCAAGACCGCCTACCTACCACGCACATGGGCCGGCAAGCGGAGCGCGCAGACCCGCCAGGGTCGAAGGCGTCAGGGATCAAAGCCGGATGGCCGCGATTCGGCACGAGGCGCGGGGCGCAGCCCGCGAGCCCGACGGCGGCACGCCGGGACGCCATAATGTTTCGCATCTGCCACCATGAGCATTGCTATACATATATTGAGCAACTGCGCAGTGCTTATAAGGAGAAAAACAACGACAACGACTGGAGAGGACCCATGTCGATACTGCAGGAAATACTGGCTTGGACTCAGGGATTGCCCACATGGCAAAGCGATGCCGTTGCGCGTTTGCTGGCCAAACAGACGCTGACAGCGGATGACCTGGATGATTTGTTCGCGTTGCTCAAGATGGCGCATGGCATCCCCGATCCGAAGGACCGCAAGCCCAAACCCCTGACGGCCGACCAGATCCCGGTGCCAGTCAAGGTGACGACGCACGTCGAACTGCGTGCCATGAAGAATATGCGGCACGTTAACGCGATTGCAGAAAATCAACATCTGCCGTTCAGCGCTGCCGGGATGACCATCATTTACGGCGACAACGGTTCGGGCAAATCGGGATACTCGCGTGTGCTCAAGCGCGCCTGCCGTGCCCGCGACCAGATGGAGGCAATCCACCCGAACGCCAACCTGCCCGCAGGCAAGGCAGGTGCTCCCGAAGCCGCCTTCGAGATTGCCGTTGATGGCGTTGCAAAGGATGCGCACTGGACACAGGGCAAAGCAGCGCCTCCCGAGTTGTCATCGTTCGCCATCTTCGACGCACGCTGCGCGCGTGCCTACCTCGACAGCGAAGACGACTTTTCCTACGTGCCCTACGGGCTCGATGTGTTTGAGGGACTGGCGAAGGTCTGCAAACAGTTGAAGACCTCGATTGACGCGGAGCACGCGCAGTCCGCCGTCGACCTCACGGCGTTCGCGCCGCTGCAGGGCGACACGCCCGTCGGCAAGCTGATCGCCTCACTGTCCGCCAAGACGACCAAGGTCCAGATCGACACACTGGCCACGCTGACGCCGGAAGAACTGGCCCAGCATGTGGCGCTGGACAAGAGCCTGAAAGAGAACAACCCGAAGGAGAAAGCGGCTCAATTGCGCCTGCGTGCCCGCCGTATCGCGGCCATCGCGACGAATGCCACCAACAAGGGCGCGCTGGTGGACCAGGCGGTAGTCGCCAAGCTGCGCGGCCTGGCGGACAGTTACCGCACGGCGCAGGCGGCAGCCGCGCTCGCAGCCAAGCAATTCAAGGAAGATGAAAATCTGCTGCCGGGCACCGGCGGCGAGGCCTGGCGCGAGCTGTTCGATGCCGCCCGCAAGTTCGCGGTCGAATCCCACCCTGACAAGGCGTTCCCCGACTTGGGCGCGGAAGCGCCTTGCCCGTTATGCCAGCAACCTCTCGCCGAAGGCGCCGCACGCATGTTGCGCTTCGAGGCCTTCATTCAGCAGGAAGCAGAGAAAACATCCCAGGCACGTCGTACCGCCCTATACGCCGAATACAAGCCGTTCATCGCACAAATCCTGACTCTGAATCTCGACGATGTGACCCATGGCGAGATCGAAATCCTGGACCCGCAACTCGCGGCCGATGCCAAAGCGTTCGAGCCGTTGCTGACCGAACGCCAGGAAGCTATCAAGGCAGCGGTGCTCTCGCATCAGTGGGACGGTATCGATCAGGTTTTAGTCAACCCGGCGGCGCGGCTTCAGGCGCTGGCCGACAAGCTGAACGCCGAGGCCGAAACCCTGGAGAAGGCATCGGACGAGAAGGCTCGCGCCGTACTGCAGAAGCAGTTCGGTGAACTCGATGCACGGGTGCGGCTGAGCCAAGTCAGGGATGCGGTGGTCACGGCAGTCACGAAACTCAGTCATCAGGCCAAGCTCGTGCAGTGCCTCTCGGCCGTCAAGACCAACGCCATCTCGCTGAAGGCGTCGGAGCTGGCCGAAAAAGTCGTGTCCAAGGAACTTGCCGACGCGCTCAACCGCGAATTCAAGGCGCTGGGCGTCGGCACGCTGCGTGTTTCGCTCCAGAGCCGCGCCGACAGGGGCAAGGCTCTGCACAAGCTAAAACTGGAACTGCCGCAGAGCCGTAGCCCCAGCGATATCTTGAGCGAAGGCGAGCAGCGCGCCGTCGCGATCGGCTCCTTCCTGGCCGAAGTCGGGCTGAGCGGTGGCAAGGGCGGCATCGTGTTCGACGACCCGGTATCTTCGCTCGACCATCGTCGGCGCGAGCGCGTGGCGAAGCGCTTGGCTATCGAAGCCGCGCAGCGCCAAGTCATTGTGTTCACCCATGACATCTACTTCCTGTGCCTCTTGGCAGAGGAAGCAAAGCTGGCCGGCGTACCGATCGCCACGCAAAGCCTGACTCGGCGTGCGGAGGAATTCGGCGTTGCCGATCCAGAGCTGCCGTTCGAGGGCAAGAATGCAAGCAAGCGGATCGGCGCATTGAAAGCCCAGCACCAATCCATCGCCAAGCTGCACAAGGATGGCGAAGAGCAGGAACACCGGAAGCAAACCGTCGATGCTTATTTCCGACTGCGCATGGCGTGGGAGCGCGCTGTCGAGGAAGTCCTGCTACGCGAGGTTATCCTCCGTTTCCGCAAAGGTGTGGAAACACAGCGCCTGGCCGGGGTCGTGGTCGAAGACGACGACTACACCCAGGTGAATGCCGGCATGACGAAGTGCTCAAACTACGCGCACGACAAAGCGCTTTTGGGCGGTGTCGCCATCCCCGAACCCGACGAACTGCTTGCCGACATCATGGCGCTGGAGACGTGGCGCGCGCAGATCGACAAACGCAGCGGGGAGACGGCCAAGAAGCGCAAGGGCGGGCTGATCGCTGCAGCGCCCTCAGCAGTGGCAACGCCTTAAGGCGTTCGCCCAAGGTCAGAGCGCACTGTTGCATCAGCTTTTTGGGTGCGGTCCAGCTTGCGAGGAATGAGCGATACCAATGTCAGGATGTCGAGAGTTTACGTACCACTCGTACTTGCAAGAGGCTCAGCGCTGATCGATTTCACGGGTTCCTTGTACCCAACACGCCCACCTGCGCTGCCGTGGGTTGTCCGGATACTCGCCGATAGTCACCATGTCTCCATGAAGCAACCTTAGCGACAGGCACGCCCGGTCGCCACACGGAGCATGGCATGGAGAGCAGACGACCTCGGCAGTTCGCCGACAGCGATGACGCAGAACGCAAGCACGGGATCGCCCCTCCCTTGCCCGGCTCGGACGCATACGCGGAGCTACCCCAATTCCCCGCGACAAAGGTGCTTCCCTTTCGGCGCACCATCCGCCGGCACGAGCTGCACCAGATCGTCCCCCTGGCCGAGACAACGGTCTACGAGATGGAGCAGCGCGGCGAGTTCCCCAGGCGGTTCCGACTCACGCCCCGCTGCGTCGTCTGGGATCTGGAAGAGGTCCAAGCCTGGATCGAAGACCGCAAGCAAGCCTCTCGATCAGCGAAGACCGACGCATCGGCCGGCCCGGACGTGAGACTGCGCCGGCACCGCCCTGTTCGATGACACCTCTATCCAGCACCTACGGCGACTACCCCGCATCCACCCGGACCAGCACCGCTCCAGGCAGCGCTTGTGCCATCTGAGCCGTGGCAAGCGTGACCGCAGCATCGCGGTCGCTCGCCTCCCTGCTGAAAGCCAAGCCGACATGACCCGGCCGCCCCCAGCCGACCGTGGCATCGGCGCAGTCGCTGTCCGCCAACTGGCGAAGGACATCCTCCTGCGACCCCATGCCCGAGTCCAGTGCATAGACCAGTGTGAAATCGTGAACCATCGCATCGGCCTCCCTGTCATCCGGCACCAGCGATCCGCGCCAGCGTTTCGTCAAGCTGCCGGCGATCTGCCGCACGCTTGGCGACCGTGCGCTGCGCCAGGTTGTGCAGCTTGCGCCGCACGCCGGGCAGATCGGCCGCATGGTCAAGTCCGATCAAATTGAAATCCGGCTTCTCATCCTCGACGGATTGCAGAAAGGCGCGCGACGGCCCATCCAGCCAATGCGCGACCCGCGCCAACAGGCGCTCGCGGCTCTCCAGCAAAGCCGCCACGCCGATAGGCTCGGCTGTCATGCCCTTGAAATGGGCCTCGAAGGTGGCCTCGAAATCCGTGGGCACACGCGGCGCCAGCATCTCCCAGACCGGCTTGGGACTGCACGTCAGGTACACGAGGAAGGTGTGCCAGAGCGCTTCGTCCGCCCGCTCGTCCTGCAGCAGCAAGCCTACGTCGAAGAGATCGCGCGGATGCTGCCGAGACAGCGCCGCCGCCAGCTTGCCGGCATACAGGTCGGCGAAGTCCAGCACCTGCACCTCGGCGAAGCCGAACGCCTCTTCCACCCCTGGCCGCACGACCATGCGGCGCACCGGATGCACCGTACCGCGCATCACCGGCGTCGTCTCGATCTGCACGCGCGCACGGCTGCGGCTGGCCACCAAACGGGTGACCGCCCCGCCCTCGCCCGCCGAGGTCTGCACCTGCAGTTGCAAAGGCCGGGCGCGCAGCACATCGGCCAGCCTCCCCAGCGCTTCGGCGATCAGCCTCGCATCCTCGGCATAGTCATGCACCGGCAACCAGGCCAGATCTATGTCCACCGACAACCGTGGCAGATCGTGCTCAAACAGGTTGATGGCCGTGCCGCCCTTGAGCGCGAAGCGAGGCTCCTGTGCCAGCACCGGCAAAATCTCGACTAGTAGCTTCACCCGGTCGGTGTAGCGCCGATCCCAGCGGTCAAGCCAGGTGTTCATCGAGGTCTCCCGGCAAGGTGATCTGGTAGGTCGGATGGAGGCGCCCGCCGGGCACCAGTGCGCGCTTGCCCCGGCCCAGATCGACGCCGTCCAGAGGCACATGCGACAGCCACGCATGTCGATGACGCTCGGCCAGGGCCAGGAACAGCCGCTTGGCCTTGATGCTGCGGCAGTGGCGCAGCAGCAGGCCGACCCGCTGCGGACGCAGCGTGGTCATGGCCTGCATCAGCGCATCGGCCTCGTAGACCAGCGCCGCGTCCGTCACGCCATCGCACAGCTCCAGCATGGCACGCTCGGGCGTCGAGCAAATCAGGGCATCGGTCCCAGGCGCCGCGGAATGCCAAGCCAGGCCCACCTCTGACAGCGCCTTCTCGGAAACTTCCGCGGTGACAGACACGGCCGGCAGATCGAGCGGCCCCTTGCCCAGGAACTCGAAGCGTTGCTCCAGTGACAGCTTGCCCAACCAGCGCGGCGGCTGCTGTGGTCCATACAGCGTGATCGTCCCGGCATCGCCCAGGCGCAAGTAGTGCTCGTGCCCCTGCAGGGCCAGTGCGAAACGCCCCCCGACGTGCAGCGGCATGCCCTCCCCGACCTGTAGGCTGCGGACCACCCCATCCCATTGCAGCCGCCCGCCCCTGCGCATGTAGACGCCACGCGCCGGCGAAACCAGCCAGCCGCTGCCCACGTAGCGCGCCACAAGGCTGTTGGAGTAGCCGTGCGCTCGTAGCCAGCGGCTGGACACCAGGCGCGTATCGCCCAGCTCGGCCAGCAAGCGGTTCAGCTTTCCTGAATTTTGAGCATCCATAGTGCTCAAAATACCAGATTTATAAACCATCGCCAAGGCCGACCAGTTTGACAAGAATTTGAAAAGATCACTCATAGTGATCCTTTTTCGATTTATGCAAACCCTGCGCTGCCCGCCGACAGCGAGTTCCGATGCAGGCATCATGCGGGCATCCCTTCACAAAGCCGCACTGAGCACCGTGACCGACACGTTCTCCGGCAGCAGCTTGGGCACATGGGTGCGCCCGTCGATCCAGGCATCGACCATGTCCGCCCACTCCTGCAGCATGTGGCGCCGCTGCTCGGCGTACTCCGCCTTGTTGTAGACCGAGCGCGAGGAACGCCCTTCCTCGTGCGCGAGGCACTTTTCGATCCAGTCGCCGTTGAAGCCCACCTCGTTGAGCAGCGTCGAGCCGGTGCGGCGCAGGTCATGCACCGTGAACGGCTCCAGCGGCAGACCGGCTGCCTTGGCCCTCTCCACGATGAGCTGTGTCACCCGGTTCAGGGTCGCGTGCGACATACAACGCGTCGGCTCATAGCGCGAGGGCAGCACGAACTTCGAGCCCGCCGCGCAGGTGTGCAGCGCCACCAGGATGTCCAGGGCCTGCCGCGACAGATAGACCACGTGCGGGTTGCGTCCCTTCATTCGCTGCTTCGGGATCGTCCAGGTGGCCTTTTCGAAGTCGATCTCGCTCCAGGTGGCCTCGATCAGCTCGCTCTTGCGCACCAGGGTCAGCAGAACCATGCGCAGCGCCAGGCGGATCGTCGGATAGGTCGCGATGGACTCCAACTGATGGAACGCCAGCCGGATCTCTGCCGGCGAAAGCGCCCGGTCTTTCGGCACGAAGGTCGCGATCGAGGCCGCTGCCACATCGCTGGCCGGGTTGTCCACCTTCTCGCCGTGCAGGATGGCGAAGGCATAGACCTGCTTTACGATGTCGCGGACATGCACCGCCGTGGCGGGCGCCCCGCGCGCCTTCACCTTGTTGCACAAGGCGCGCAGGTCATCGGCAGTGATTTCGTTGAGCAGCCGGTTCTGGAACACCGGCAGGATGTCGCGATCGACGACGTGCTTGCGCATCGCGCGCGTGCTGTCAGCCATCCGGGCGTCCGCCAGCCACTTGACGGCGACGTCGCCGAAGTTCTTGGCAGCAGTCAGCCGGCGCTTCTCACGCTGCTTTTCCAGTGCCGGAGAACGGCCAGCAGCGACGGCCTTCTTGGCATCGAGCAGCTTTTCGCGGGCCAGCGCCAACGAGATGCCGCCAGGACCATAGCGGCCGATGGTCAGGGTCTCGCGGCGCCCGTTGAGACGGTAATCGTAGCGAAAGGTGACGGTACCGGCGGCCGATACCGTCACGTACATCCCATCCCGGTCAGAAACCTTATAAATCAATGACTTAGGACTCAGATTGCGCAGTGCTGTGTCGGTAAGCATCGAGGTTTTTCCTCCTGTTGGTGACGGCTTTTACCGTCAGGGGCCAGGAGACCCGTCGATGCCCGGAAAGCCGCATGAAACAAGCTTTCCAGGGGAGCGTTTTACCGTCAAAGACCGGTTTGGTCTCAATAGTAAACGGGAGGGCCTTAATCCGACCTCCGGTTCTTACCGTCAGCTCTACCGTCAACCCGTTTTGCTGGCCGGCGATAGCCACCGATAGACGCCGTGACGTATTTCCTTTTACATCAACACGTTACGTCAGTTTTTCGATAGCTGGCGATAGTCCCCGAAGGACGCGGTTTCACTCCCACTCGATCGTGGCCGGGGGTTTGGAGGAGACGTCGTACGTCACGCGGTTGATGCCGCGCACTTCGTTGATGATGCGGCTGGACACTTTTTTCAGCAGGGCGTAGGGAAGCTCGGCCCAGTCGGCGGTCATGAAGTCGCTGGTCTGCACCGCGCGCAGCGCGACCACGTAGTCGTAGGTGCGTCCGTCGCCCATCACGCCCACGCTCTTGATGGGCAGGAACACGGCAAAAGCCTGGCTGGTGAGGTCGTACCAGCTCTTGCCCGTGGCCTCGTCCTTGAAGGCGCGCAGTTCCTCGATGAAGATGGCATCGGCGCGGCGCAGCAGGTCGGCGTACTGGGGCTTGACCTCGCCCAGGATGCGCACGCCCAGGCCGGGGCCGGGGAATGGGTGGCGATACACCATCTCGGGCGGCAGGCCCAGCGCCACGCCGAGCTCGCGCACCTCGTCCTTGAACAACTCGCGCAGCGGCTCCAGCAGCTTGAGGCCGAGCGTTTGCGGCAGCCCGCCGACGTTGTGGTGGCTCTTGATGGTGGTGGCCTTCTTGGTCTTGGCGCCACCGGACTCGATCACGTCCGGGTAAATGGTGCCTTGCGCCAGCCACTTGGCATTCACCAGCTTTTTCGCCTCGCGCTGAAAGACTTCGACGAACTCGCGGCCGATGATTTTGCGCTTGGCTTCCGGCTCGCTCACGCCCTGCAGATGGCCGAGGAACTGGGCGCTGGCGTCCACATGCACCACCTTGGCATGCAGGCGTCCGGCGAACATCTCCATCACCATCGCACCTTCGTTCAGGCGCAGCAGGCCGTGGTCGACGAACACGCAGGTGAGCTGGTCGCCGATGGCGCGGTGGATCAACGCCGCGGCCACGCTGGAATCGACCCCACCGGAGAGCCCAAGGATGACCTCCTCCTCGCCCACCTGCTCGCGAATGCGGGCCACGGCTTCGGTGATGTAGTCGCCCATGATCCAGTCGCCCCTGCAGCCGCAAATCCCGCGCACGAAGCGCGTGAGGATGGCCTTGCCCTGCACGGTGTGCGTCACCTCGGGATGGAACTGCACGGCGTAGTAGCCGCGCGCCTCGTCGGCCATGCCGGCAATCGCGCAACTCGGCGTGGACGCCATCAGTTTGAAGCCGGGCGGGAGCTCCGTGACCTTGTCGCCATGGCTCATCCAGGCCTTGAGCATGCCGTGGCCTTCGGGCGTGCTGAAATCTTCGATGCCATCGAACAAGCGGGTATGGCCGCGGGCGCGCACCTCGGCATAACCAAACTCGCGGTGCTCGCTCCATTCCACCTTGCCACCGAGCTGCGCGGCCATGGTCTGCATGCCGTAGCAAATGCCGAGCACCGGCACGCCTACATCCCAAACCGCCTGCGGTGCGCGCAGCTCGTGGTCCTCATAGGTGCTGGCGTGGCTGCCTGAGAGGATGATGCCCTTGAGCCCGTTTTGCGCCATCTCGCGGATGAAGGCGTCGCCCACATCGTTCGGGTGAATTTCGCAATACACATGCGCTTCGCGCACACGGCGGGCAATGAGTTGAGTGACCTGGGAGCCGAAGTCCAGGATCAGGATGGTGTCGTGCATGAAGGCGGGTTCAAGTGCAATGAGGCCGTGGCGGAATGGCGATCGCCGCCACACCGTCCCTGTGTCAATCGACGTGGTAGTTGGGTGCTTCCTTCGTGATCTGCACGTCGTGCACATGGCTTTCGCGCATGCCGGCCGAGGTGATTTCGACGAACTGCGCCTGCCCGCGCATGGCGTCGATGCTGGCGCAGCCGCAATAGCCCAGGGACGAGCGCACGCCGCCGACCAACTGATAGAGGATGGCGGCGAGCGAGCCCTTGTACGGCACCCGGCCTTCGATGCCCTCGGGCACGAACTTCTCGGCTCCCGCAGCGGCCGAAGCATGGGTGCCGTCCTGGAAGTAGCGGTCGGCCGATCCGGCGTTCATCGCGCCGATGGAACCCATGCCGCGGTAGGTCTTGTAGGAGCGACCCTGGAACAGGATGACTTCGCCCGGCGCCTCTTCGGTACCGGCGAACATGCTGCCCATCATCACCGTATGCGCGCCGGCGGCAATGGCCTTGGAGATGTCGCCCGAATAACGCACCCCGCCGTCGGCCACCAGCGGCACGCCGCTGCCGGCCAGTGCCTGCGCCACATTGGCAATGGCCGTGATCTGCGGCACACCGACGCCGGCAACGATACGGGTGGTGCAGATGGAGCCTGGCCCGATGCCGACCTTGACGCCGTCCGCCCCCGCATCGGCCAGCGCCCGCGCCGCCTCGGCCGTGGCGATGTTGCCGCCGATCACGTCCACATCCGGGTAGTGCTGCTTGACCCAGCGCACGCGGTCGATCACGCCCTGGCTGTGGCCGTGCGCGGTGTCCACCACGATCACGTCCACCCCGGCGCGCACCAAAGCCTCCACGCGCTCCTCGGTGCCGTCGCCCACACCCACGGCAGCGCCGACGCGCAGCTTGCCTTGCGGGTCGCGCGCCGCGTTGGGGCGTTCGGTGGCTTTCTGGATGTCTTTCACCGTCATCAAGCCGCGCAGCTCGTAGGCGTCGTTGATCACCAGCACGCGTTCCAGCCGGTGCCTGTGCATCAGCGCCTTGGCTTCGTCCACCGTGGCGCCTTCACGCACCGTGACCAGCCGCTCGCGTGGGGTCATGATGTCGCGCACAGGCGAGTCGAACCGCGTCTCGAAACGCAAATCGCGGTTGGTGACGATGCCCACCACCTTGCCGTTCTCGATCACCGGAAAACCCGAAATGCCATGCTGGCGTGACAGGTTGACCACGTCGCTGATCTTGACGCTCGGCGAAATGGTGATCGGGTCCTTCAGCACTCCGGATTCGTAGCGCTTGACACGCGCCACCTCCGTGGCCTGCGCCTTGGGTGTGAGGTTTTTGTGGATGATGCCGATACCGCCTTCCTGGGCCATGGCAATGGCCAACTTGGACTCGGTCACCGTGTCCATCGCCGCCGAAATCAGCGGAATGTTCAGGCGCACGCGGCGTGTGAGCTGGGTGGAAAGGCTGGTGTCTTTGGGTAGAACTTGAGAATAAGCCGGGACCAGTAACACGTCGTCAAAGGTCAACGCTTTTCCGAGCAGGCGCATAAATCCTCCAGGCGCAAAAGGCGATGATAAAAGACCGCGCGGTCTCGCACTCGGGCGCACAGGTGCGGCATGCCCGCAACACCTGCCCGGATGTGAGGCTGCAAGGCATGAAAACAGGGCTTTGCGGCTGGCAAATGGCTTAAGCTTTTGCACAAACATGGAGCCATGAATGCCCGCAGTCGCCCCCGTCCGCACCCCAAGCCGCTTGCTGCATGCTGGCGCCGTGCCTGCCGCCTTGTTCGCTGTGGCCAGCCTTTTCATGGTCCAGTCCGCCATGGCCCAGTGGAAATGGATTTCCCCCGCTGGCGTGGTGCAGTACAGCGACCTGCCGCCGCCGCCGAATCTTCCACTCAAAAACATCCTGGCCAAACCGGCCGCCGCTTCCATGCGGACATATGCGCCGGCGGCAACGACGGCTTCTGGCCCTGCATCCGCCTCGGCGCCAGCGGCGAAGGACACAGCGCAGTCTCAAGCGCAAACCCAAGCCACGCGCGAGCTGCAGCAAAAGCTGGAGCAAGACAAGCGCGCCAAGGAAGCGGCGCAACGTTTGCAGCAAGAGGTTGACGCACAAGCCAGGCAGGCCAACTGCCAACAGGCGCAGCGCCAGTTGCAGACGCTCGACAGTGGCGTGCGCTTGGCCGAGGTGGACGCGCAGGGTAACCGCGCCTTTCTCACCGACGCCCAACGTACCGCGCAACGCCAGCAGGCCATGGCTGCGGTTGCGAACTACTGCCGCTGAGAGCGCCATGACGCCCGATTGCCTGCCGCCGGAGCGAGCAGCATCGGTTGTTTTTATCTTGGCCCGACGCCTGTTTCAGCAGCCAGTTCCAGCATCAGGCGGATGCGAATCTTGACGGCGTTCAAGCCGTCGAAGTCGCCTCCCGACAAAGCTCCCACGCGCGAGGCATAAAACACCCTGATGCCGGCTGTCTCGGCCTCGTCGAGGGCAGTTTGCAGCTGCTCATGCACTGTGCCGCTGCCGGTTCCCAGCACCACCAAACCCGCCAGCTTCTGGCTTGGATCGCCGCTTTGCGATGCCTGCATCAAGGCCCGGACCACCGCGCCGTCTGCGCCCGCATGGCTATGCACCAACTCCACGCGGGGCCAGCTTCCCCTTGGGGGTTGCCATGGTGTCTGCGGTAACTGGCCTGGCGGTTGCGACGGCAGCTGGCGCGTGATCTGCACGCCCTGCGCGCCGACGAAACCGAGCGGGCCGCGCTCGCCCGACGAGAACGCATCCACCGCCGTCGGCTGTGCTTTGCTCACATCGCAAGCGCTATGAATGCGCCCATGCAGCACGCAGACCACGCCAAACCCTCGCGCCTGCGGGCTCGCGGCGACTTGCACCGCGTCGTACAGATTGCGCGGCCCGTCGGCCGAGAGCGCCGTGGCGGGCCGCATCGCTGCGGTCAAGACCACAGGCTTGCCAGCCGGCAGCACGCAATGCAGGAAGTAGGCGGTTTCCTCCAGCGTGTCGCTGCCATGGGTGACGACGCAGCCGGCCACGTCATCCTGCTGCAACCCGTCGCGGATGCGGCTGGCGAGTTGCACCCAGACGGCAGTGCCCATGTCCTTGCTGTCGATGCTCGCGATTTGCTCGGCCTGCAAGCTTGCAAGTTGCTCGATGCCGGGTGCGGCTGCAACAAGAGCGGCGATATCGAGCACGCCGGCCCGGTAGCCAGCCTGCGCCGGGTGCGCCGTGGAGACCCCGGCGATGGTGCCTCCGGTACCGAGCATGAGAACTTTGGGCAGGGAAATATCGATTTTTGATTGCATGTGATGATGATCTGGATAAAAATACAGGCTGTTGATGATGACAGTATCCGGCTTAATATTTTGGCCCAGCCTCGAAGCCCAACCCAGGGGCAAGCACCTTGGATTGGTCCTTTGACTGGCTTGAGAGAGGAAGCACCATGCCGACACCCAGCACCAAGCTTACTGCGCGTCAGGGAGAAATCCTCACGCTCATTTCCAAGGCCATCGAGCGCACCGGCTACCCGCCCACGCGCGCCGAAATTGCCGCCGAACTGGGCTTTCGTTCGGCCAACGCAGCGGAAGATCATCTGCACGCCCTGGCGCGCAAGGGCATGATCGAACTCTCTCCGGGCACGTCGCGCGGCATTCGGCTCACCAGCACCGCCAGGCAAACGGTGCGGCCGGCAACCTGCCGCCCGCTCGCGCGAGCCTTGCCCGGCATGGAACAACTCATGCTGCCGCTCATCGGCCGCGTGGCTGCCGGCAGCCCCATCCTGGCGCAGGAACATATCGAGCAGACCATCGGGGTCGAGGCCCAGATGTTTGCATCCCGGCCTGACTATCTGCTCAAGGTCAAAGGCATGAGCATGCAGGGCGCCGGCATTCTGGATGGCGACCTGCTGGCGGTGAAGCAGACGCAGGACGTGCGCAGCGGCCAGATTGTCGTGGCGAGGTTGGGAGATGAAGTCACGGTCAAGCGTCTGCAGCGCAAAGCCGGGCATATTGAACTGCTCCCCGAAAACCCGGATTTCGCGCCCATCCTGGTGCAGGCAGATCAGGTTTTCGCGATCGAGGGTCTGGCCGTGGGCCTGATTCGCAACGGCTTTTGACCCGGCCTTGAAGGCTCGCAAACAACGCTCTTTCTTGATGGGTAGCGTCGTTCAGGGCGCTTATTCGCCAGCGGAGCCCGATCTGGGGCCCATGTGCAGCGGCTCGGCGCTGACCAGCATGCCGTCGGCATCGGCATAGAGCCAATCGCCAGGCCGCACCGAGACACCCTGAATGCGAACCGCAAGGTCGCGCTGGCCGGCGCCCTGTTTGCGCGGCGGCAACGGCATGGTTGCCAAGGCACGTACGCCAACCGGCGCTGCGGCGATTTCGGCGACATCGCGCACACAGCCGTCGATCACCACGCCAGCCCAGCCGCTCCGCGCCGCCAGCGCGGCAAGATTGCCGCCAAACAGCGCGTGCCGCATCGAGCCGCCGCCATCCACCACCAGCACCCGTGCCAGACCGGCGCCCTCCAGCGCGGCGCGAACCAGGCCGTTGTCTTCAAAACACTGCACGGTGCTGACTTGGCCGTGAAAGGACTGCAAGCGGCCGAAGTTCCTGAACCGCGGTGGCAAAATCCGAACCAAGCCCGTGGCGATCGCCTCCAAATGCTGATCGCAAAAATCGCAGGTTGAAATCAACGATTGCATGATGTTGCTCCTCATGGTTGAAAGCCCCGCTTGCAGGCTTGTCTTGGCTTTACATTGAAACTGCAAACAGCGCAGCCCCGCATGCTTGAGATCAAGCCGCTCGTCCTAATAGGGCGAATTGTGAACAGCTTGTCACTCGGTGGTGTATGCCGACGGCGTTATCCTTGCGCCCTGACGTTTGAACCCTGATGACTCTTTTCGTGAGTTCCTTGCTGCACTGGCTCCACCCCTGGTACCCATCCTGGCCGATGGCGCTTTTCCTGCTGGGCGGTGCTGTGCTTTACCTGCGCGGCACACTCAAGCAACACACGCCCTGGTGGCGGCAAATGTGGTTCTGGCTGGGCTGGCTGCTCACGTACCAGGGGCTGCAGACCCAGTGGGACTACTACGCCGAGCACCAGTTCTTTCTGCACATGCTGCAGCAGATGGCGCTGCACGACCTCGGCCCCTTGCTGGTGATGCTTGCCTGGCCCGGGCCCACCTGGCGGGCGGGAATCCCGGCGCGCTGGCGCAGTCGTTATCTGATGCCCCTGATGCGCACCACGCCGATGCGGGGCCTGACCGATTTCGTGCTCAACCCCTGGATTGCCGGCGCGCTGTTCTCCGGGCTGGTCGTGTTCTGGCTGGTACCCTTCATCCATGTGGGCGTGATGCTCAACACCATGGTGTACCAGTTGATGAACTGGACCATGGTGTTCGATGGACTGTTGTTCTGGTGGCTGGTGCTCGACCCAAGGCCTGCGCCACCGGCGCATATGCGACCGGGCGGGCGCATTTTCCTGCCCATCGTCGCCATGGTCCCGCAAATGATTCTGGGCGCCGTGCTGGCGCTGACCAGTGCCGACTGGTATCCCATCTACACCCTGTGCGGCCGGGCGATATCGGGCATCGACCCGCTGACGGATCAGCATCTCGGCGGCTTGATCCTGTGGATTCCGGCCTCCGGCATCAACGTCATTGCCGCCATGGTGGCCTTGCGGAACTGGATGCGATTGTCGGAACGCGGCCGCTTGCCGGAACCGTCACGCCAAGCTGCTGCACAAAATTCCCCCGATCCCCATCCCGAGCCCAGGCCCGTGGGCTGAAGCCGATGGATTGCAGCCGCCGCCATCAACAAGAGCAACCGCCGCCTGGCCTCGGCTCAATCGGCTAGCAGCTGTTTGACGTCGTGCACGATGGACGGCACGGGAGACAGGTCCGAGCCAATCAAGATGCCACGTCCATCCTTGCTGAAGACATAGATGGCGGCGCTGTGGTCAACCACGTAATTGCCGGACTTGTCCTTCTTGCCCAGCCGGTAGGCAACGTGGTAGCGCTTGGCCACATCCTCAATTTCCTGCGGCGTCCCCGTCAGGCCAATGGCTTGCGGACTGAATGCCTGGGTATAAGCACGCAGAATGGGGAGCGTGTCACGGACCGGGTCGACCGAGACCATCAGGATTTGCACATCCTTGCCCTGCGGCCCCAGTTCCTTGACCGCCTCGGCCAGATGCGACATGGTCAAGGGGCAAACATCCGGGCAATGGGTGTAGCCGAAATACAGGATGACCACCTTGCCTTTGTAGTCGGCGGCCGTCACCTTTTGCCCCGTGTCCGAGGTCAGATTGAACTTCAAGTTGGCCAATACGGCGCTGACATTGTCGAGATCCCAATGCTGCTTTTGGCCGCAAGCCGCAAGTGTGGTGACCAAGGCCAGCGCACCAGCGGCCAGGAGGAGGGTTCTGCGTCGTGCATTCAAGTTCATACTGCAAGCCAAGTGGAAGTTTCGGCCATCATCGTAACCGCTTGAAACAGGGCCGAGAGGCCCTATTGCCCTCCGCCTCTCGGCCCTGCACAGTCTGAAGTGGGCGGACCTTTGCTCTGCGGATGCGGCAGCGCAGGCACATGAGAGACAGGCCGCAACGCAAAAGGTTCCGATTGCCGGGTGTGACCTTGCGCGCCGGCAAGACCACGCCCGAAGGCTTCAATGCACGGTGCGCTCGAACACGAGTTCACCATCGCGCACGTCCACCGGCACCACCGACTTCGGTCCGAAGCCGCCTTCCAGGATGCGTCTGGACAGCGGATTCTCGATCCGGCTCTGAATCGCGCGCTTCAGGGGCCGCGCACCGAACACCGGATCGTAGCCAGCCTTGGCAATTTCGGCGATCGCCGCGGCCGAGACCTCCAGCTTGATGTCCATCTGCGCCAAGCGGCTTTCCAGCGACTTGAGCTGAATGCGCGCAATGCCTTCGATCTGCACCGGGCTCAACGCGTGGAACACCACCACCTCGTCGATGCGGTTGAGGAACTCGGGGCGGAAGTGCTGCTTCACCTCGACCCAAACGGCATCACGAATCGCCTCCTGCGGTTGCCCGGTCATGGCCATGATGTGCTGCGAGCCCAGATTCGAGGTCATGACGATGACCGTGTTCTTGAAGTCCACGGTGCGGCCCTGACCGTCCGTCAGGCGGCCGTCGTCGAGCACCTGCAGCAGCACGTTGAACACGTCCGGGTGCGCCTTTTCCACCTCGTCGAGCAGGATCACGCTGTAGGGCTTGCGCCGCACCGCCTCGGTCAGATAGCCGCCCTCCTCATAGCCGACATAGCCCGGCGGCGCGCCAATCAAGCGCGCAACCGAATGCTTCTCCATGAATTCGCTCATGTCGATGCGAATGAGGTGGTCCTGGCTGTCGAACAGAAACTCGGCCAGGGCCTTGCACAGTTCGGTCTTGCCGACACCGGTGGGGCCGAGAAAGAGGAAGGAGCCGTATGGCCGGTTCGGGTCCGACAGGCCTGCGCGCGACCGACGAATGGCGTCGGACACAGCGCGAATCGCCTGATCCTGCCCCACCACCCGCTGGTGCAATTTGTCTTCCATCTGCAGCAGCTTGTCGCGCTCGCCTTGCAGCAGCTTGGACAGGGGAATGCCGGTCATGCGGCTGACCACTTCGGCAATTTCCTCCGCCCCCACCTGGGTGCGCAGCAGGCGCGGCGTGGCTTTCCCACCCTTGGCATGGCCCGCCGATTCCTGGGCCTGGGCGTCTTTCAACTGGCGCTCCAGTTCGGGCAGTCGGCCATATTGCAGTTCGGCCACCTTGTTGAAATCGCCCTTGCGCGTCAGCTCCTCGATCTGGAAGCGCATCGCGTCGATCTGCTCCTTCACCTGCGCCGAACCCTGCACCGCAGCCTTCTCGGCTTTCCAGATTTCCTCGAGGTCGGAATACTCCTTTTGCAGCTTGGCGATTTCGTCTTCGATCAGGCCGAAGCGCTTTTGCGAGGCTTCGTCCTTTTCCTTGCGTACCGCTTCGCGCTCGATCTTGAGCTGGATGATGCGGCGGTCCAGCCGGTCCATCACCTCGGGCTTGGAGTCGATTTCCATCTTGATGCGCGAGCCGGCCTCGTCGATCAGATCGATGGCTTTGTCGGGCAGAAAGCGGTCGGTGATGTAGCGGTGGCTCAGCTCCGCCGCGGCGACGATGGCCGGGTCGGTGATGTCCACGCCGTGGTGCAGTTCATAGCGCTCCTGCAGTCCGCGCAGGATGGCGATGGTCGCCTCCACCGTGGGCTCGTCCACGAGCACTTTCTGGAAGCGGCGCTCCAGGGCGGCGTCTTTCTCGATGTATTTGCGGTACTCGTCCAAGGTGGTGGCGCCAATGCAATGCAGCTCGCCGCGCGCCAAGGCGGGTTTCAGCATATTGCCCGCATCCATCGCGCCTTCGGTCTTGCCGGCGCCGACCATGGTGTGAATTTCGTCGATGAACAGAATCACCCGGCCCTCTTCGGCCGCCACTTCCTTCAGCACGGCCTTCAGCCGCTCCTCGAACTCGCCACGAAACTTGGCGCCCGCCAGCAAGCCGGCCATGTCCAGCACCAGCACACGCTTGTTCTTCAGCGTCTCCGGCACCTCGCCGTTGACGATGCGCTGCGCCAGGCCCTCGACAATGGCCGTCTTGCCCACGCCGGGCTCGCCGATCAGCACCGGGTTGTTCTTGGTGCGCCGCTGCAAGACCTGGATGGTGCGGCGGATTTCGTCGTCGCGGCCGATCACCGGGTCGAGCTTGCCGGCGCGGGCGCGCTCGGTCAGGTCGAGGGTGTATTTGTTCAAGGCCTCGCGCTGCTGCTCGGCGTCGGCGCTGTTCACGCTCTGGCCGCCGCGCACGGCGTCAATCGCCGTCTCCAGCGATTTGCGCGTCAGCCCGACCTCGCGCGCCAGCCGGCCGGCGTCGCCCTTGTCGTCGGCCACGGCCAGCAGGAACAATTCGCTGGAAATGAACTGGTCGCCGCGCTTGCCGGCCTCTTTTTCCGTGAGGTTGAGCAGATTGTTCAACTCGCGGCTGATCTGGATATTCCCCTCGTTGCCCTGCACCTGCGGCAGTCGGCCAATTGCCGCCTGCGCCGCAGTGGCCAAGCCTTGCACATGGACCCCGGCACGCGCCAGCAAGGCCTTGGGGCCATCCTGCCGCAGCATGGCCGCCAGCAGATGAACGGGTTCGATATAGGGATTGTCCTGCGCCACGGCCAGAGACTGAGCCTCGCTCAAGGCTTCCTGGAATTGGGTGGTGAGTTTTTCGAATCGCATGGGTCACTCCATTTTGGCTACCACAGGAGATGCGGCTGCGTACTTGCATTTTCAAGTCGAAGTCATCGTCTGATCTTGATCTGGATGAAACCCCGTCTGCGGTTTACACGGCATACTGCGCTTGTCAGGGTATTGCCGCGGCGCGCGCCATTCCAACGCAACTCGCTTGCAATGCAGCATTTCGCCCATATGCTGTAAATAAGTACTGCTGCACCGATTCGCAATTCAACCCCCAGCAACCCAAAGGAGAATGACCATGGCCAAGACCGCTGTGCAAACCCCCGCCAACGTGACCGACAAGTTCGTCACCGACCTGAAGGAAGTTGCCGCCGATGCCGAGGAACTGCTCAAGCTCACAGCCGGCCAGGCGGGCGACAAGATTGCCGATGTGCGTGGGCGTTTGAGCGATCGCTTGGGCACCGTGCGTGACCAGGTGGCGCAAATGGAGGCCGATGTGCTCGAAAAAGGCAAGGAAGTTGCCCGTGTCACCGATCAATATGTGCACGACAACCCTTGGACGTCGATTGGCGCCACCGCAGGCGTGGCCTTCCTGCTCGGCTTGCTGATCGGCCGCCGTTGAAGTTTTTCCGTGGCCGATCATCCCGACACCGGCTGGACCGGCAGCCTGCGCGCCCGGCTCGACAACCTGCTGGCCGCAGCGCAAACGCGGCTGGAACTGCTCACGGTCGAGCTGCAGGAAGAAAAGCTGCGCCTCGCCCGCCTGTTGTTCATGACGGTGCTGGCAGCCTTGTTCCTGGGTTTCGCCGCCGTGTTCGCCGCGCTCTGGATCACCGTCGCCTTGTGGGACAGCCACCGGCTGCTCGCACTGGGCCTGTCCACCGGCCTGTTCGTGACCCTGGGCGTGGCCGCGGCCACCGTGGCAGCGCGCACCGTGGCCGCCGGCAGCCGCTTGTTCGCCGCGTCCATCAACGAATTGAACAAGGACCGCTCGGCCTTGGGACGCGAGCCATGACCGTCGAGCGCGCCCATGAGCCCCGAGTCGGTTGAATTGCTGCTGCGCAAGCAGCGCCTGCAGCTCGCTGCCGCAGACCAGCGTCGTGGCTGCTTGGCCCTGGTCGATGATGTGGAGGCCGGCATGGACAAACTGGCCCGCCTGCAGACCAGCCTGCAAGGCTTGGGGCAGTCCATGCGTGAGCATGCGCCGGCGCTTGCCTTGGCTGGGCTGGTTGTGTTGGTCTGGCGCCCGCGTGGGGTGTTGCGCTGGGCGCAGCGCGGCTGGCTGCTGTATCTCGGAACCCGCCGTTTGCGCAGCGTTTGGGGCGCTGCACTGGCAGCCGTAGGCAAGCTGCGTGGTGGGGCCGAAGCCCGCTCTGCCGCAGAGCAAGCCTAGGGCCTGTTTGCCGCGTGGGAATCAGCCGGCTGCGCTGTTGCTTGCCGTGATGCCCCAGCGCGCCAGCGCCGCATCGTCGGCCTCGCGGGCATCGACCCAATGCGCCCCGTCGGGGGTGGTTTCTTTCTTCCAGAACGGCGCCTGGGTCTTGAGGTAATCCATCAGGAAGGCACAGGCCTCGAACGCCGCATGGCGGTGAGCCGAAGCCACCACCACCAGCACGATGGGGTCGCCCGGCTGCAGGGCGCCCACGCGGTGAATCACGGTTGTCGCCTGCAGGGGCCAGCGCTGCTGCGCCTCTTGCACCATGTGCGCAATGCTGTGCTCGGTCATGCCGGGGTAATGTTCCAGCTCCAGCGCCTGCACAGCCTGTTCGCCCTGCCCGGCTAGAGCCGCGTTATGGTCGCGGCAAACACCTTCGAAACAAGCCACGGCGCCGATGTCGGTGCGGCCCGAGCGCATGCGGCGCATTTCCTCGCCGGCGTCGAAGCACTCATTCTGGATACGGATGGTGGGGGTGAAGGCGGTCATGGCTGTTCGGTAGCACGCAAGCTCAGCCGCCCGTCACCGGCGGAAAAAACGCCACTTCGCATCCTGGAATCCAGGGCGATTCAGGCTCGGCCATGATATGGTTGCAAGCCATGCGCAGGGGCTTGTCCTGGCCAAGTGCAAAGGCGTGGCGGGAACTGCGCGCTGCCAGCCAGGCGCGCACCTCCGCCAGGGTGGTCAGGTTATCGGGCAGCTCCAGGGTCTCGCTGCCCAGACCGACGGCCTCGCGCACGCTGGCGAAATAACGGATGGTGGTTTGCATGGTTGGACTCAAACGAGCAGCTCGGCGAATGGAATGAAGCGCACCGGGTCGCCCGCCTTGAAGGTCATGCCAGCCGGATTATCCACCAGGCCATCGCCCCAAACCGTGGAGGTCAGCACCGCGGAGTTCTGGTTGGGGTAGAGCTCGACCTGGCCGTTGGCGTCAAGACGGGCGCGCAGGAATTCGCGGCGCTTGTCGGCCCGGGGCCAGTTCGAGGCGCTGGGCAGCGACAAGCCGCGGTGGGCGAGCAGCTTCGCGCCCTGCAGCGCCAGCAGGAACGGGCGCACGAATACCAGGAAGGTGACGAAGCTGGAGACCGGATTGCCCGGCAGACCGATGAAATGCGCGCTCCCACCAGACGGCCGCCGCACCGCACCGAAGGCCAGGGGCTTGCCGGGCTTCATCGCGATTTGCCACAACGCCAACTGCCCCAAGGCCTGCACGGCGGGTTTGACATGGTCTTCCCCGCCGACGGAGACGCCGCCGGATGTCAGGATGAGGTCATGCTCCGCTGCCGCGAGCCGCAGCGCGTCTTGCGTCGCGTCCAGCCGGTCGGGCACTTGGCCGAGATCCGTCACGGCACAACCCAGGCCCTGGAGCAGGCCGCTCAGCAGAAAGCGGTTGCTGTTGTAGATGGCGCCCGGCGGCAGCGGCTCGCCGGGCATGATGAGTTCGTCGCCGGTGGACAGCAGGGCCACGCGTGGGCGTGGCACCACTTCCAGCGTGGCGACGCCGACTGACGCCGCCTGCCCCAGATCCTGCGGCCGCAGGCGGTGGCCGCGCTCCAGCACCACGCTGCCGGCCTGCACGTCGCAGCCACGTGGGCGCACCCATTCACCCGGCTTGGGTGCGTGCTGCAGGGTGACGACATCACCGTCGGCCACGCATTGCTCCTGCATCACCACGGCATCGGCTCCATCGGGCATGAAGGCGCCCGTGAAAATGCGTGCGGCCTCGCCCGGCTGAAGCGGCTGGCCCACATGGCCGGCGGCAATGCGCTGGCCCACATGCAGCCGGGTGCCGGGGCTGATGACGTCGGCGCTGCGCACGGCGTAGCCATCCATCTGGGTGTTGGCAGCAGGCGGCACATCGACGGGGCTGCGCACCTCGGCAGCCAGCACGCGTCCCAGGGCTTGCAGGGTGGCCACCGACTCCGCGCGGTCCAACGGACGTGCCGCCTGAAGCAGCACTTGCAAGGCGGCATCCACATCCATCAGAGCAGTGTCATGAGCTTGCATCGGAGCGGCGAAAAAGCAGGTGATTGTCGAGCAGCCATTGGGCCACGGCGGCGGGTTGGTTGATGTCGAGAATGGTGGCAGTGGTGGGTTGCGGCAAGCTGTGCAGGTCGTCCGTGGCGATGGCGAGGATATGTGCGTCGTCGGGATAGCACACCGGCTTGCCGGCGCTTTGCCGCCAGACCTCGATTTTAGGAATGGGGGCGTGCTTGAAGCCCTCCACCAGGACCCAATCCACCTTGTGCAGCATGGGCAAGAGCTCATCGACGGTGTGTTCGACCGGCTTCGCGGACTCGCGCTGCAGCGCCACCAGATACGTGGACGCGACCAGCACCTCGTGCGCGCCGGCTTTGCGGTGGCGCCAGGAGTCCTTGCCGGGATGGTCGATGTCGAAGTTGTGATGTGCGTGCTTGATGACCGAAGCGACGAGGCCGGCCCGTCTCAAATGGCCAACGAGTTGCTCGACCAGGGTGGTCTTGCCGCTGCCGGAATAGCCCGCAAAACCGACCACATGCAGCGGTCTCTTTTCCTGCGGCAACTCAGACATGCTCGGCGATATAGGCCTTGAGCGCATCGACATCCGGCTTCATGATCACGAATTTCTGTGGTCGCTGCTCCAGGCTCTCGGCTGCCGCCGGACGCTGTGGTTCCTGGCCGATGGCTTCCACCAGCGTCGCCGAGAACTTGGCCGGCAGCGCGGTTTCCACCACCAGCATGGGAACGCCCGGCTCCAGGTGAGCGCGCGCCACGGCCACGCCATCGGCGGTATGCGGGTCGATCATCACGCTGCTGCGCTCCCACACTTCGCGGATGGTCTGCAGCCTGAGGGCGTGGTTGCTGTGGCCGGAAACGATCTCGGCCTGCATGCGGGAGAACGCCGGGTCATGCGACACATCGAAATGCCCTTGCTCGCCGAGCTGGCGTTCGAACAGGTCGCGCGTACGGGCGGAATCGCGCCCCAGCATGTCGAACACGTAACGCTCGAAGTTCGAGGCCTTGGAAATGTCCATCGACGGGCTGGAGGTGTGATGGGTTTCGGCCGCGCCGCGCGGCCGGTACACGCCACTGCGAAAGAATTCGTCCAGCACGTTGTTCTCGTTCGTGGCCAGCACCAGGCGGTGGATGGGCAGGCCCATTTGCCGCGCCACATGGGCGGCGAGGATGTTGCCGAAATTGCCCGACGGCACGGCGAAAGACAGCGGTTCGCCGACGCCACGCACGCTGCGCAGATAACCCGCGAAGTAATACACCACCTGGGCCACGACCCGCGCCCAGTTGATGGAATTGATGGTGCCGATGCGCTTGGTGCGCTTGAAGTTCAGATCGCTCGATACCGCCTTGACCATGTCCTGGCAGGTGTCGAACACATCCTGCACGGCGATGTTGTGGATGTTGGCGTCCGCCAGACTGTACATCTGTGCCGTCTGGAACGGGCTCATCTTGCCGAACGGCGAGAGCATGAACACGCGAATGCCGCGGCGCCCGCGCATGGCGTATTCGGCGGCGCTGCCGGTGTCTCCCGAAGTCGCGCCGAGGATGTTGAGTTCCTGCCCGCTCTTCGCCAAGGCCTGCTCGAACAGCCGCCCCAGCAGTTGCATGGCCATGTCCTTGAAGGCCAGCGTCGGCCCTTCGGACACGCCGAGGAGACTGATCCGCGCGTCCAGCGGTTTGATGCGCACCACCTCGGCGCTGCCAAAGACCTCGGCGGTGTAGGTGGCCCGCACCAAGGCACGCAGGGTCGCGGCGTCCATCGGCTCGACATAGGGCTGCAGGATCTCGAAGGCCAGCTCGGGATAGCTCAAGGTCTGCAGGCGGCGCAAATCATCCAGGCTGAAACGCGGATAGTGCTCGGGCAGATACAGCCCGCCATCGGGTGCCAGGCCCTCGAGCAGGATGTCGTCGAACTGGCGCTGCGCGGCCTCGCCGCGGGTGCTCAAGTAAAACATCAGCGCAACTCCTCTTTGCGCAGACGCACGATGGGCGCAAGCACGGTGTCGAGTTGCTGGATGCGCGCCAGGGCCTGGTTCATCTGGCGCTCCAGGGTTTCGTGGGTCAGCAAAATGACGTCGGTGTGCTGGTCGTTCTCACCCGATGGGCGTTGCAGCAGCGCGTCGATGGACATGCCGCATTCGGCCAGGATGTGGGTGATCTCAGCCAGCACGCCGGCTTCGTCGCGCACGTGAATGCGCAGGTAGTACGCGGTGGTCACGCGCTCCATCGGCAGAATCGGCGTATTTGCCAATGCCCCCGGCTGGAAAGCCAGATGCGGTACGCGGTGTTCGGGGTCGGCGGTATGAAGGCGCGTGACGTCCACCAGGTCGGCGATGATGGCTGAAGCGGTGGGTTCGGACCCGGCGCCCTTGCCGTAGTAGAGCGTTGCGCCCACGGCATCGCCCTGCACCACAACGGCATTCATGGCACCTTCCACATTGGCCACGAGCCGGGTTGCCGGAATGAGTGTGGGATGCACGCGCAACTCGATGCCCTCGGGCGCACGCCGCGTGATGCCCAGCAGTTTGATGCGATAACCCAGCTGCTCGGCATAGCGGATGTCGGCCGCGTCGAGATGCGTGATGCCCTCCACATGCGCCTTGTCGAACTGCACCGGAACACCGAAGGCGATGGCGCAGAGGATGGTGATCTTGTGCGCGGCGTCGATGCCCTCGATGTCGAAGGTCGGGTCGGCCTCGGCGTAGCCCAGGCGTTGTGCTTCCCGCAGCACGACATCGAAGCTCAAGCCCTTGTCGCGCATTTCCGAGAGGATGAAGTTGGTGGTGCCGTTGATGATGCCGGCCACCCACGCGATGCGATTGGCCGCCAGCCCCTCGCGCAGCGCCTTGATGATGGGAATGCCGCCTGCCACCGCCGCCTCGAATGCCACCATCACGCCCTTGGCCTGCGCTGCGGCAAAAATCTCATTGCCATGCAGCGCGATCAGCGCCTTGTTCGCGGTCACCACATGCTTGCCAGCGGCAATCGCGGCGAGCACCAATTCACGCGCCGGCGAAATGCCGCCGAGCAGTTCCACCACGATGTCGATATCGGCTCGGGTGGCAAGCTCCATGAAGTCCTGCGTGATGGGCAACGTGGTGCCGATGGACAGGCGTGCCTTCTCCGGATTGCGCGCGGCGACCGCCGCCACCTCAATGCCGCGGCCAGCGCGGCGGCGCAATTCTTCCTGGTTGCGCTCGAGCACCTTGACGACCCCTGAGGCCACCGTACCCGCACCCAGCAGGGCGATTTGAATTGGATTCATCGTGTTGAACGAAGTGGGGAAAGACCCGGCGCCAAAACGCTGGGCGGAGCATCAAGCTGCAATGGGCTTGCGCTTGCTTTTACGCTGATGTTCGAGAAACCGCGCGATGCGGCCGATGGCCTCGGTCAGGTCATCGGCATTGGGCAGGAACACCAGACGGAAATGGTCTGGGCGTGGCCAGTTGAAACCCGTCCCCTGCACGATCAGCACCTTTTCCTCGGCCAGCAAATCGTAGGCAAATTGCTGATCGTTGACGATGGGGTAGATCTTCGGGTCCAGCCTGGGGAACATGTACAACGCAGCTTTGGGCTTGACCACGCTCACGCCGGGAATCTGCGTCAACAGCTCATAGGCAAGATCGCGCTGCTTGGTCAGGCGGCCATTCGGCGCCACCAGATCCTTGATGCTCTGGTAGCCGCCCAGCGCGGTCTGGATGGCGAGCTGTCCCGGCGTGTTGGCGCACAGGCGCATGGACGCCAGCATCGCCAGGCCCTCGATGTAATCGCGCGCATGGCGCTTGTTGCCCGACACCACCATCCAACCCGAACGGTAGCCGCAGGCGCGGTAGTTTTTCGACAGCCCGTTGAAGGTGACGAACAGCACATCGTCGGCCAGCGAAGAGAGACTCAGATGCACATTGCCGTCGTACAAGGTCTTGTCATAAATCTCATCGGCAAACACCACCAGTTCGTGCTCGCGCGCCACCTGCACCAGTTCCAGCAGCAACTCCTTCGGGTAGAGCGCGCCGGTTGGGTTGTTCGGGTTGATGACGACCAGGGCCTTTGTATTCGGCGTGATTTTCTTGCGAATGTCGGCGATGTCCGGATGCCAGTCGGACTGCTCGTCGCAGATGTAATGCACCGGCTTGCCGCCCGACAGCGAAACCGCGGCGGTGTAGAGCGGGTAGTCGGGCGCGGGAATCAGGACCTCGTCGCCATTGTTGAGCAAGGCGTTCATGCTCATATTGATGAGCTCGGACGCGCCATTGCCGATGAACACATCGTCGATGCTCACCCCAGCCACACCTTGCTCCTGGGTGTAGTGGACGATGGCCTTGCGTGGCGCGAACAAGCCCTTCGAGTCGGTGTAGCCGGCGGCCTGCGGCAGGTTGTGAATCATGTCCTGCACGATTTCATCCGGCGGATCAAACCCGAACACAGCCAGATTGCCAATGTTCAGCTTGATGATCCGATGGCCGTCCTCTTCCATCTGTCGCGCTTTGTCCAGCACCGGACCCCGGATGTCGTAGCAGACATCCGCCAACTTGTTCGACTTCCGAAATTCCCGCACATAACCTCCATGGACCCGATTTGTCCTCGATTCAGCCCTGGACTTGGGCCGCCCACAGGCCCGACAGCATTGGACCGAACCCTATAATCTAACGTGTTTGCAAGCGCCATCCCCAAGGCGGAACCCCTATTTCATGAAGCTGCAACCGGATTCGAACCAGGCCCAGTTCACCATTTCCGCACAAGGCCCCGGCTTCGTGGAGGTCAACGGCGTGCGCTATGCGCACGGCATCTGCCTTGGCTCCGGCATGCCGCCCGAGGTCTGGGGTCAAGACGGCTTCACTGCCCTTGCCGAAAGCCATTTCGCTCGCCTGGTTGAAAGCGAGCCGGAAATCATCATTGTCGGCACCGGAAGCCGTCAACAGTTCCCGAAACCTGCACTGTTGCGCGTGTTGATGGAGCATGGCATCGGTTTCGAGGTCATGAACACGGCTGCAGCCTGCCGGACCTACAACATCCTCGCCGCTGAGGGCCGCAAGGTCGTGGCCGGACTGTTGATTGGTCCTCTGCTGGATACGCCTATTGCTACACGCGGCGATGATTTGTAACTCCACTTGCTAAAATGTGCATTGTTGTTTGACGGGTGACTTCGGCAGGCGCGGGCGTTCAGCCCGCAATGCGGTAACGGTGGGGTTCATTCATCAGCCGTTACCGACCTGTACGGCCCGCTATCAGGAGACTTCATGGCTTTGGTGCTTAACAAGCTTGTTCCGGATTTCGAGGCTACGGCCACCAGCGAAATCAAATTCAGCCCAAAAAACTATCAGGGCAAAAAACTCATCCTGTACTTCTACCCCAAGGACATGACGCCGGGATGCACCACCGAGGCCATGCAGTTTCGTGACCTCTATGCGGAGTTCGAAGCGGCAGGCGCCGTCATCTTCGGTGTCTCGCGCGACAACCTGGTCTCGCACGACAAATTTCGCACTCACCTCGAATTGCCCTTCGACCTGATTGCCGACACCGAAGAAAAGCTTTGCCACATGTTCGGCGTGGTGAAGAACAAGATCATGTACGGCAAGAAGGTCAAGGGTATCGAGCGCAGCACTTTCTTGTTCGACGCCGAGGGTGTTCTCCGTGAGGAATGGCGCGGCGTCAAGGTGGCCGGTCACGTTGAAGAAGTGCTCGAAGCCGTACGCCAACTTTGAATCCAGCAGGACACAGGCCTCTGCCCGCCGCGCAAGCTCTGCCATGCGCAAAATGGCTGGTATGTCGCCAGTTGGTCCGTGTCGCAAAGCACACAACCGCTTTTCGGTCATAGCTGAAAGCGGTTGTGTGCTTTGCGGCCCCCGTTTTCGCTAACGTCTAGCCCTCGCCTGCGCCCCTTCCCACCAGTTCATCGCCATGCCCCTGCCCCAGCCCCCCACGAAACTCGGTTCCCTGGTCAAAGCCTCGTCGGCGTCCGATGACCAGGCTGTGGTCGCCGCGGTGACTGCACGCCCCAACCAGACACGCAGCGCTGCTCCAACCAAGCCAGCACAAACCCGTACGGCCGAGCGCATTCGGCCCAATGCCGAGGTTTCGTCCCATCCAGCACCTGCATTTGCGCTGGCCACCAGCACACTGGAGGCATCCGCGGACGCCCGGCCCAGCAAGCCCAACGCACCGCGCAAAGCTGCCAAGCGAGTTGCCGAAAAGACAGCAGAAGTGGCGAAGTTATTCGTGCTGGACACCAATGTCCTGATGCACGATCCGACCTCTTTGTTCCGCTTCGAAGAACACGATGTGTACCTGCCCATGATCACGCTCGAAGAGCTGGATGGGCACAAGAAAGGCATGTCCGAGGTGGCCCGCAACGCACGCCAGGCCAGCCGGGAGTTGGACGCTCTGGTGGCCGGTGTCGAGGGCGGCATCGAGTCGGGCATCAGGCTGGATCACACCGGTCACCGCGAAGCGCGTGGCCGGCTGTTTTTCCAGACCCGTGCGCACGAAGCACGCTTGCCCGAGGCCCTGCCGCAAGGCAAGGCCGACAACCAGATTCTGGCCGTCCTGCAGGCGTTGACACAGGCGCATACCGAGCGACCCGTGGTGCTGGTGTCCAAGGACATCAATATGCGTGTGAAGGCGCGTGCCCTGGGCCTGCACGCGGAAGACTATGCCAACGACAAAACGCTGGACGACGCGGACTTGCTCTACACAGGTGTCTTGCCGCTACCGGCCGATTTCTGGGAGCAGCAGGCACAGTCGGTGGAGAGCTGGCAGCAAGGCGGTCAACCCTTCTACCGCCTGCAGGGACCACTGGTTTCAGCCATGCTGGTGAACCAGGCGGTGTACTGGGAGTCGCCCAGCGCCACGCCCTTGTATGCAAGGGTGAAGGAAATTCGTGCATCCACCGCGGTGCTGCAGGTCATCCGCGACTTCAGCCATCAGAAGAACGGTGTCTGGGGCGTCACGGCGCGCAACCGTGAACAGAATTTCGCGCTGAATCTGCTGCTCGACCCGGAAGTGGATTTCGTCACCCTCACGGGCCAGGCCGGCACCGGCAAGACCTTGCTCGCGCTGGCGGCAGGCCTCTATCAGGTGCTGGAGGAGCGGCGCTACAACGAAATCATCATCACCCGGGTCACGGTTCCGGTCGGCGAAGACATCGGTTACCTGCCGGGCACCGAAGAAGAAAAAATGTCCCCCTGGATGGGCGCGCTTGACGACAACCTCGAAGTGCTGAACCAGTCTGGCGGGGCATCCCAGGGGGGTGAATGGGGGCGCGCCGCGACGCAAGAGCTCATCCGCTCGAAGATCAAGATCAAAAGCATGAACTTCATGCGCGGTCGCACCTTTCTGAACAAATTCGTCATCATCGACGAAGCCCAGAACTTGACGCCCAAGCAAATGAAAACGCTGATCACGCGCGCCGGCCCCGGCACCAAGATCATCTGCATGGGCAATATCGCGCAGATCGATACACCCTACCTCACCGAGGGCAGCTCAGGTCTGACCTATGTGGTCGACCGTTTCAAGGGCTGGAAGCACAGCGGGCACATCACCCTGGCGCGCGGCGAACGCAGCCGTCTGGCCGATCACGCCACGGAAATTTTGTAAGCCCGGCGCATGGCATTCAAGGGGCGGCAGACCATCCGGTTTGTCGCCCCTTCTTCTCAGAACGCGCGCGCCAGATTCTCGAACCGCGTGAGTTGCCGCAGGAATGTAAGATTGACCACGCCGATCGGGCCATTACGCTGCTTGGCGATGATGATCTCGGCAACGCCCTGATCCTTCGAGTCCTTGTTGTAGACCTCGTCGCGGTAGATGAACAGAATCACGTCGGCATCTTGCTCGATGGCGCCGGATTCGCGCAGATCGCTCATCACCGGACGGCGGTCGGTGCGTTTTTCCAGATCGCGGTTGAGCTGCGACAAGGCGATCACCGGGCATTGCAATTCCTTGGCCAGGGCCTTGAGCGAACGGGAAATCTCGGAAATTTCAGTCGCGCGATTCTCCCCTTCGCGTGACGAGGTCATGAGCTGCAAATAATCGACCACGATCAAGCCAAGCTTGCCGCACTGGCGAGCCAAACGCCTGGAGCGCGCGCGGACCTCCAGCGGGTTGAGCGCCGGCGACTCGTCGATATGGATTTGCACCTCGTCCAGGCGCTCGATGGTCTCGGGTAGGCGCGACCATTCGTCTTCCGTGAGCTGTCCTGTGCGCAGATGCGATTGATCGATGCGGCCCAGGGAACCAACGATGCGCAACACCAATTGCGAAGCTCCCATCTCCATGCTGAACACAGCCACCGGCAACTGCTCGTTGACGGCCACATGCTCGGCAATGTTGATGGCGAGCGAGGTCTTGCCCATGGAGGGTCGACCCGCGATGATGACGAGATCGCCTGCCTGCATGCCGGCCGTCATGCGGTCCAGATCGGCAAAGCCCGTGGCCACGCCGGTGATGTCGGAGCCGCCATGCTCGGAGAGTTGCTGCACGCGGTCGAGCAATTCGCCGAGCAACTGCTTCATGGGCTGAAAACCAGCCTTGCCGCGGGCGCCGGCTTCGGAAATGGCAAAGATTCGCGACTCCGCTTCATCCAGAATCTGCTGCACCGCCCTACCCTGCGGGTTGAGCGCGCTCTGGGCAATCTCGTCGCTGATGGTGACGAGATTGCGCAAAATGGCGCGTTCCCGAACGATTTCGGCATAGCGCCGGATATTCGCCGCACTCGGCACACCCTGCGCCAGTGCATTGAGGTAGACGAGGCCGCCGCAAGACTCCGCCTGGCCATGCAGCTGCAAGGCCTCCAGCACGGTGATGACATCCGCGGGCTTGGTGGCCTGGATCAACTCGCTGATGGCTTGGTAGATCAGCCGATGCTCGTGGCGATAGAAAAAGCTGACATGCAGGATGTCGGCAACGCGGTCGAAGGCCTGATTGTCGAGCATGAGCCCACCCAAAACCGACTGCTCGGCCTCGGCCGAGTGCGGAGGTGTGCGCAAACCCTCGAGGGTGGAATCCATCATGGCAGGCATGGTGACGAGCTTATCAGTGGGAACGGGTGTGGAAGCAATGGATGGCCGATGAGTGGCAATCGGAGACAAAAAAGCCGCGCTCGTGCGCGGCTTTTTTGCTGAAGCGGGAGAACCCTCAGGCGTGCTCGCCCAGCACCGCAACGGTGATGGCCACGGTCACGTCGGTGGTCAGCACCACGTCCACCGCATGGTCGCCCACGGTTTTGAGCGGACCATCCGGCAAGCGCACGGCAGCTTTCGCGACGTTGAAACCTTGCTTGCCCAGGGATTCGGCAATGTCGTGGTTGGTGATGGAACCGAACAAGCGGCCATCAACGCCGGCTTTCTGCACCAGTTGCACCGTCAAGCCTTCCATCTGCACGGCGAGAGCTTGGGCAGCGGCCAATTTGTCGGCAGCCGACTTCTCCAGTTCAGCGCGCTTGGCTTCGAATTCACGCAAGGCCTGGGCCGTGGCGGTGCGTGCCTTGCGCTGGGGAATCAGGAAGTTACGGCCATAGCCGTTCTTCACTTTGACCACATCGCCAAGATTGCCGAGGTTGGTCACTTTTTCGAGCAGAATGATTTGCATGGGAATTGTCCTTGGCTGTTCAGCTCTTGTGCTGGTCGGAGAACGGCATCAGGGCCAAAAAGCGCGCACGCTTGATGGCCGTATTGAGTTGACGCTGGAAAATCGAGCGCGTGCCGGTCAGGCGTGCAGGAATGATCTTGGCATTTTCAGCCAGGAATTCACGCAGCGTGTCCAGGTCCTTGTAGTCAATCTGCTTGACACCGGCGACGGTGAAGCGGCAGAAGCGCTTGCGCTTGAACAGCGAAGATTGCTGGTTGCGTTTGGGTTTGTTCTTACGGTCGGTCTTCTTGAAATAGGCCATGTTCAGGCTCCAAAATCCATTCGGTAATGTTCAGCTTCAGGGTTCGAGATCCACGGCGGTTGGGCATCAGATAGCCTGCAAGATGGAGAAGCTGGCCTGCTTGCACATGCTGAAGTTTGCGCGCCATGAGGGAGAAAGCGACGCATTGCAACTCCAGTTCGATCTGCTGCACATGGCTGGCAAGGGCTTGTGTGGATGCGTGGTTCACACGCAAATCCAGCGCCTCGACGCCAGCCGGTGTGTAGCGCAGCGCGCCACGCTCGATCACCGTTGCAAGAATCTCGAGTCGGTTGATGCTCAGGCAACTTGCTCCGGCTGGGCCTTGCGGGCCTCTTCGCGCTCAACCGAACGCATCATGACGGATGGCTGGGTCTCGGCCTTGTCCATCTTGACGATCAGGTGGCGCAGCACGGCATCGCTGAACTTGAAACCATGTTCCAGTTCCTGCAGCACATCCTGATTGGCCTCGATGTTCAGGCACAGATAGTGGGCCTTGGCCAGTTTCTGGATCTGATAGGCCATTTGACGACGGCCCCAATCCTCGAAGCGATGAACCACGCCTCCCTTGCTGGTCACCACGCTTTTGTAGCGCTCGACCATCGCGGGGACTTGCTCGCTCTGGTCAGGGTGAACGATGAGAATGATTTCATAATGACGCATATGGACTCCTTCTAACCCACGGGGGGTTTCTTTGCGGATAAAGCCGCCCAGGGCGTCAGTCCCAGTGCGGCAAAGAAACATTCAATTATAGATTAGTGCGCTGGGTTGACGGCCAAAGCTTGCCAAGTGGCAACCACGGTGTCCGGGTTCAGCGAGATCGACTCGATACCTTGATCCATCAGCCAGCGCGCCAAATCGGGGTGATCGGACGGGCCCTGGCCGCAGATGCCAACGTATTTGCCGCTGGCCAGGCAGGCACTGATGGCCTGCTTGAGCAAGGCCAGAACGGCCGGGTCGCGCTCATCAAAAGCCTCGGCAACCAGCCCCGAGTCACGGTCCAGACCCAGGGTGAGTTGGGTCAGGTCGTTCGACCCGATGGAGAAGCCATCGAAGAATTCGAGAAAGTCGGCCGCCAGCACGGCGTTCGATGGCACCTCGCACATCATGATGAGCCGCAGGCCGTTCTCGCCGCGTTTGAGCCCGTTGCGCGACAACAGTTCGATCACCCCGCGCGCTTCCTTCAAGGTCCGCACGAACGGCACCATGATCTCCACATTGGACAGGCCCATCTCGTCGCGCACACGCTTGAGGGCGATGCATTCCATCTCGAAGCTCTGGGCGAAGTCGCGCGAGACATAGCGTGATGCGCCGCGGAAACCCAGCATGGGATTTTCCTCATCGGGCTCGTAGCGCGAACCGCCGATGAGCTTTTTATATTCGTTCGACTTGAAATCCGATAGGCGGACGATGACGGGCTTCGGGTAGAACGCAGCACCGATGGTGGCGATGCCTTCGGTCAGTTTGTCGATGTAGAACGCGCGCGGACTGGCGTGGCCGCGCGCGACGCTTTCCACCGCCTTCTTCAAGTCGGCGTCGACGTTGGGATACTCAAGCACGGCGCGCGGGTGGACTGCAATGTTGTTGTTGATGATGAATTCCAGACGGGCCAGACCGACACCGCCATTGGGGATCTGGGAGAAGTCGAACGCCAGTTGGGGATTGCCGACGTTCATCATGATCTTGACGGGGATGTCCGGCATCTCACCGCGCCTGACCTCGGTCACCGACGTCTCCAGCAACCCTTCGTAGACGATGCCTGTATCGCCTTCGGCGCAGGAGACGGTGACCAACATGCCATCCTTGAGCAAGTCGGTCGCATCGCCACAACCGACGACTGCCGGTATGCCGAGTTCGCGCGCAATGATGGCCGCGTGGCAGGTGCGTCCGCCACGGTTGGTGACGATGGCCGACGCCTTTTTCATCACCGGTTCCCAGTTCGGGTCGGTCATATCGGTGACGAGGATGTCGCCAGCCTGCACCTGATCCATTTCGGCCACGGAATCGACGACCCGGACCGGGCCGGCGCCGATTTTTTGGCCGATCGCACGTCCGGTGACGAGAGACGTACTTTTCTGCATCAGCGTGAAGCGCTGTTCGGCACGCCCATGTGCGCGCGATTTCACGGTTTCAGGCCTCGCTTGAAGAATGTAGATCTGGCCATCCTTGCCGTCCTTGCCCCATTCGATGTCCATCGGTCGGCCATAGTGCTGTTCGATGGTCAGCGCGAAAGCGGCCAACTCGGTGGCTTCGGCGTCGCTCAGGCTGTAGCGGTTGCGCAGTTCTGCGGGCGTGTCCACGGTTTGCACGAGACGATCCGAGCCGGCTGGCGCAAATTCCATGCGGATGAGCTTCGAGCCCAGATTGCGGCGAATGACGGCCGCCTTGCCAGCGCGCAGCGTCGGTTTGAAAACATAGAACTCGTCGGGATTGACAGCGCCCTGCACCACCGTCTCGCCCAGGCCATAGGACGAGGTGATGAAGACCACGTCCTCGAACCCGGACTCGGTGTCCAGGGTGAACATCACACCCGCGGCGCCAAGATCGCTGCGCACCATGCGCTGGATGCCCGCGGAAAGCGCAACCTGGTGATGCTCGAAACCCTGATGCACGCGGTAGGAAATCGCGCGGTCGTTGAACATCGAGGCGAAGACATGTCGAACTTTGTCGAGTACGGCGTCGATACCGGTGACGTTGAGATAGGTTTCCTGCTGACCCGCGAACGAGGCGTCTGGCAAGTCTTCGGCCGTTGCCGAGGAGCGCACGGCAAAGCTGGCGTCAGGCTGAGCGGCCGACAGCGCGCTGAAATGCTCGCGGATGGCGGCTTCCAGCGCGGCGGGTAGCGGCGTATCGCTGACCCACTGCCGGATGTCGGCTCCCGTACGTGCCAGGACGCGCACATCGTCAGCATCCAGGCGGTCGAGCGCCTGCTTGATGCGTGCGTCCAGCCCTCCTTGCTGCAGAAACTGGCGGAATGCGAAGGCCGTGGTCGCGAAACCACCGGGCACGCGGACACCACTTGCCGTCAGTTGACTGATCATTTCACCGAGCGAGGCGTTCTTGCCCCCCACCACCTCGACGTCCTGCATCCTCAACTTCTCGAATGGCACCACCCAGTCGGTGTCGCAAAAGCGCACCTGGCTTTGATTTGACATGAACAACCCTCAATAGAATGAAAGAAATCTGGGCAAGTCCTGCGAGGGCTTGGCAAACACGGGGGCTGCACCGGTTGTTTTTGCTGTTTTGATGTGGCCGCGGTGCTTGAGGGCGCGCGAAAAGGCGAAGTCCTGCAGGCGAGTCTTGACTCTGATTCTAAAGCCCGGACCGGCTTTCTTCGGTGCAACGCAACATGCCTAATCGTTCAGTCTTTTTCGTCTCGGACGGAACCGGGATCACCGCCGAAACCTTCGGCAATTCCATCCTTGCGCAATTCGACGCCCAGCCCCATCGCGTGCGCCTGCCCTTTGTCGACACGGTGGAGAAGGCGCATCAGGCGGTGGAGCGCATCAACCTGGCCACGCGCAACGAGGGGCGTCCGCCGGTTGTCTTCATCACCCTGGTGAACACCGAGGTGCTGCAGGTCATCCGTTCTTGCAATGGCTTGGTGATGGATATGTTCACGACCTTCGTCGAACCGCTGGAAATCGCCTTCGGCATCAAGTCCAACCACCGCATCGGGCAGTTCTCCGACATCGCCAAAAGCTCGCGCTACAACGACCGGATGGACGCGATCAATTTCGCCTTGCTGCATGACGACGGCCAGTCGTCGCGTAACCTGGCGCTGGCCGATGTCATCCTGGTCGGCGTGTCGCGCAGTGGCAAAACCCCAACGTCCTTGTATCTGGCCATGCAGCATGGCGTGCGTGCCGCAAATTACCCGCTGATTCCAGAAGATTTCGCCCGCATGTGCCTGCCTTCGGCGCTGACGCAGCATCGCAGCAAGTTGTTCGGCCTGAGTATCGCGCCGGAGCGCTTGAGCGAAATTCGCCGCGAGCGCAAGCCTGGCAGCACTTATGCCTCTTTGCACAACTGCATGGAAGAGGTCGCCGAGGCCGAGCGCTTGATGCGACGCGAAGGCATACGCTGGCTGTCATCCACACATAAGTCCATTGAGGAAATTGCCACCACGATCCTGCAGCTCATTCGTCCCGACCGGTTGGAATATTGAGATCAACGTCTGTACCGCGATGCTTCGCCCAAATCCACCCCCGCACTGCTCCTCCCCTCGCCCGACCATGGCCACGACTTCGTACGAAAGCAATAAAAACGAATATCTGCTGGGGTTTGCCTCCACCCAGCAAAACCAGCCTGAGCAGGAGCAGGCGTTGCCGATCAATCCACTGCGACATGAAAACCCGTATGGCGTGGTGATGGTGGATGCCGCGGCTGACATCTCCAGCGCGATGGCGCAGCACCCGCGCCTGCGCGTCCTGCCGTTGGCCATCCAATGGCCTGGGCGCACCTTCATGGACAAGGGCTTGCGGGAAAAACGCGGCGAATTGCGCCATATGGGGCGCGAGCGACTGCGCACGGCGCAAATCGCCGCACCCAGCGTGGAAGGGCTCGAGTACCGCCTCTATCCCAACATCGCCGTCAATGCCGACTGGTTGATCTATATTGGATCCCTGCGCGCGCTCAACGATCCTGCCGCCGCACTGCAAACGCTGCTGCTGCAGCATCTGGAAGAAATTCACGAACTGCGGCGCAGTCGTGGGTTGCCGGCCGATCTGCAAGTGCTCTGCCTCGATGGCGGCTCGATGCTCTCGGGCCCTGCTTTGCAGGCGCGCGTTCTGCTGAAAAAACTTGACGCTGGCGAACCAGTCAATCAGGTGGCGCAGACAGCCGCACAGATTTCGAGCATGACCCGCCAGTGGCTGGTCCCGCGCTATCCGGGGGATATGGCGGCGACACTCTCCAGGTTGGCCAATCCGGCGCTGAGCCCTTGGGTGCAGGCCTGTTCATCGGGGATCGACAAACTCTGGAATCCTTACCCGATTTTGTCCAGTGGGCCCGACGGGCTGCATTGCATGTCACGAGCCAAACGCTGGCGCACTGCAGTTGCTGCGGTCTTTGCGCGCACCGAACAAAGCCTGCTGGAGGGTGGCATTCAAGGGACTTCCATGCAGATCAGTTTCGATGGCAGCATTCGCGAATTGCAGGCATGGCCCGAATTTGCGCGCCTGCGCCAGCAGGCGGATCACATGCAGGTGCGCCTGCATGTCACCCATATGAGCTTGGCCGGACGTATCTGGGCCTCGTCCGGTTCACTCAGCCTGGCTTTGGTGCAAGCGCCCGCAAACCCTGCCGATGCTGAGCCGCCGGCACGTCTTCACGCTGCGCACCAGCTTGGCTGGGGCTGAGTTTGAGGCTTGGAGTGCGCCGAAGGCCTCTCAGCCCTCAGCCAGCTGGCGTTGGCGCACACCCTCGAAGAGGCAAACCGCGGCGGCAGAGGCCACATTGATGGATTCGATCGGCCCTGCCTGGGGAATTCGGACGACGGCTGAACATTTGGCCATGAGGTGCTCAGAAATGCCCTGCCCTTCATTGCCGAACACCCAAGTCACGGGCTGATTCAAATCCAACTCATACAAACCCATATCTGCAACGGAAGCCGTGGCGTAGATCGGGCGTGGAACGATGTTCGCAACCTGGTCCCAGGGTGCGTCCTCGAAGATGGGCAAGTAGAAATGGGCTCCCATGGCGGCGCGCAAGACTTTGGGCGTCCATGCCCCAGCCGTGCCTCGCAGCAGATAGACCGCGCCGCAGCCGGCCGCAGCCGCCGTGCGCAAGATGGTGCCGACATTGCCGGCATCCTGAATGCGGTCGAGCACGACCGCAGCACCCGGCTTGGGCTTGGCGCCCTTGGGTTTGTCGATCAACATGCCCACTTGCGGACCATTTTCCACCGTGGAAATCCAGCTGAAGAGGGCGCGATGCAGGATGACCGTGTTCGTGCTCCCGGCGCGTTCGACCAGGGCTGCGATTTCAGGTTGCAGCAGGCCATCGTCAGTCGTCACCAAGGGGTCGGCATGATGGCCGCTATCGAGCGCGGCCTGCACAAGATGAATGCCTTCGAGCCAGACTTGGCCGAGGCGTTTGACCGCGCCGGGTTCGCTGCTCAGCGCGCGCAGTGTTTTGACCAATGGGTTTTCAGCGGAAATGATGCGCTTCACGGCGGCCTTCGCTCAAGGTTGGATCAGTTGTCGTATGGGGGAAAAACTGTGGCGATGTTCGGCGCAGGGGCCATGGCGTTGCAAGGCGAGCCGATGCTGCATTGTGCCGTAGCCGAAATGCCGATCAAACCCGTAAACAGGGTGATCCTTGGCCAGGGACTGCATCAACCGATCGCGGTAGACCTTGGCGATGATGGAGGCGGCACTGATGGCCGGTTGCGTGGCATCGCCGCCGACGATGGCCTGGCAAGGCATGGGCAGCTCAGGCGTGCGATTGCCGTCGACAAGCACGAGATCAGGCTGCAGCTTGAGCGCCGCCACGGCGCGCTGCATCGCCAGTAGCGTGGCTTGAAGAATGTTGATCTGGTCAATTTCCTGGGCACTGGCCCGCCCCAGGCTCCAGGCGAGACAATGCTCGCGGATCTGAATATCCAGGATTTCACGACGCTTGCTGGAGAGCTTTTTGGAGTCGGCCAAACCGGTAATCGGGCAATGGGGATCGAGAATGACGGCTGCCGCGACCACGGGACCTGCCCAAGTGCCACGCCCCACTTCGTCACACCCCGCGACGTGTGCGACGGACGGTTCGCATTCGGAGTTGGGCCATGCTGGTTGCTGCACGACGGGGATCATCTCATCCAGCCCTGGCAGCTTCGAGGATGGCCTGTGCGGCAAGGCTTGCCGTCGGCCGACGCAACTGCGCATGCAGTTCGGCGAAGCGGTCTTGCAACTGCGCTTGTCGCACGCTGTCTTGCAGCAGCCTTTCGGCCGCTTCGGCCAGTGCGTCGGGTGTGCAGGCATCTTGCAGCAGTTCGGGCACCAGAAACTCGCGCGCAAGAATATTGGGCAAGCCAACCCAGGGCTGGTAGCCCTTGCCCGCCATGAGTCGCCGCGACAGCTCGGGCACACGGTAGCCAATCACCATCGGACGTTTGAACAAAGCGCATTCCAAGGTTGCCGTGCCACTCGCCACCAGGGCCAGGTCGCAAGCGGCCATGACGGCGTGTGACTTGCCATGCGTGAACTGGACCTCGAGTCCCGGCACACCCTGCAACTGCCGCCGCAGCAAGGGCAGCAGACTCGGGTGCGCGACGGGCAGAACCATACGCGCACCATGACGCTGCTGCAGCCGTCGTGCAGCGCCGAGAAAGCTGGGAGCGATGTGCTGAATTTCCCCAAGCCGGCTGCCGGGCAGAAGACCGATGACCAGGGCATCTTGAGCCAGTCCGAGCAACTGGCGCGCGCCATGCCGATCGGGCTGGTCGGGAATCACTTCCGCCAAAGGGTGCCCGATATAGGTGGCGCGCACGCGGGTCTGGGCATAAAGCTCAGGCTCGAACGGAAAGACACAGAGCATGTGATCGACCGCCTGGGTAATACCGAGCAGACGTTCGCGCCGCCAAGCCCAGATGGATGGACTGACCAGGTGCACGGTGGGAATCCGGGCTTCGCGCAGACGGCGCTCCAAGCCCAGATTGAAATCGGGCGCATCGACCGCGACGAACACGGCAGGTGGCTGGCGCAGCAGGCGTAGACGCAGTTGCCGACGCATCCACAGCAACTCAGGCAGACGTGGCAGCACCTGGGTGTAGCCATTCACGGCCAGGCGCTCGGTCGGCCACCAGGCGGTGAAGCCTTGTTCGCGCATGCGCTCGCCACCGATACCTGCGCACGCCACATCAGGCCGCACCTTGCGAAGTGCAGCAAGGACATGGGAGGCCAGCAAATCCCCAGACGGTTCCCCGGCAACCATGGCGACGAAGCCGACTGACATGGCAGGAGCCGTAGCTTGACTCAGGGGCGAGCGATGCCGCGCTTGCTGGCCGCGATGAAACCGAGCAATTGCGCCAGATCTTCGCGGCTGCTGGCATGCGTTGCCTGCAACTCGGCCAGCGCGGCCACTGCCTGTTGCAGCGACAAACCCTGGCGATAGAGCTTGCGATACGCCTCGCGCAAAACGGCGATGCGCGCCACATCGAAGCCGCGTCGGCGCAGACCTTCGGCGTTAATGCCGTGAGGCGCCCCAGGGTTGCCTGCGAGCAGCACGAACGGTGGCACGTCCTGCGTGACGACGGAGCTGATGCCGGTCATCACATGCGCACCGATTTGCACGAACTGATGCACCCCCGTATAGCCACCCAGGACGGCCCAGTCGCCGACATGCACATGCCCGGCCAGTTGTGCGCTATTGGCAAAGACGGTGTGGTTGCCAACCTGGCAGTCGTGCGCCAAGTGCACATAGGCCATGACCCAGTTGTCGTCGCCCAAGCGGGTGACGCCTGCGTCCTGCGCCGTGCCCAGGTTCAGGGTGCAGTATTCGCGAATGGTGTTGCGGTCGCCGATGTGCAACTCGGTCGGTTCGCCAGCGTACTTCTTGTCCTGGGGAATGCCGCCGAGCGAGCAGTAAGCGTGAATCTGGTTGTCACGGCCGATACGGGTGCGTCCTTGGACGCAGACATGCGGGCCGATCTCTGTGCCCGCGCCGATTTGGACTTCGGGGCCGATGACGCAAAAGGGCCCGATGCGAACGCTGGAATCGATCTGCGTCTTGCTGTCGACGATTGCTGTGGGATGAATCAAGCTCAAGGCAGCCCCGTCAGTCGATCTGGCGTTCGGTACACATCAACTCAGCCTGCGCCACGATTTCGTCGTCAACCCGCGCCACGGCATTGAATTTGTAGATGCTGCGCATTTGACGAACCATCTCCACCTCGAGCATGAGCCTGTCCCCTGGCACGACCGGACGCTTGAAGCGGGCGCCGTCGATGCCCACCAGGTAGTACACCGAACTCTCCTCGGCACCCTGCTCCAGGGTGCCGAAGGCAAGAATGCCAGCGGCCTGTGCCAGAGCCTCAAGGACGAGAACGCCCGGCATGATGGCTTTTTGCGGAAAATGCCCTGAGAAATAGGGCTCGTTGAACGAGACATTCTTGTAACCCAAAATACGCTTGCCCTTTTCGAACTCCACCACCCGATCGATCAGCAAGAAGGGGTAGCGGTGAGGAAGGAGTTTCTGGATCTGGTTGATGTCAAAAACAATCATGGTTTGGTCGAGTCAGGGAGTGCCTGTGTTTCAAGCTTGTTTTCGAGTTGTCGCACTCGGCTGCGAAGTTGCGACAGATGCCGTAGCGTCGCCGCATTTTCTGACCAGTTCTGGTGGGTATCCAGGGGGAAGGCTCCTGTGTAATGCCCCGGCTGACGCACGGAACGCGAGACCAGCGACATGCCGCCAATCACGACATGGTCCGCAATCTCCAGGTGCCCGGCGATGCCCACGCCGCCGCCGATGAAACAGTGGGCGCCAATACGCGCGCTACCCGAAACGCCGACGCAACCAGCCAACGCGGTGTGGGGGCCGATTTGTACGTTGTGCGCGATCTGCACCAGATTGTCGATCTTGACGCCGTCGCCAATACGGGTGTCGTCCAGCGCGCCACGGTCGATGGTCGTGTTGGCGCCGATCTCCACATCGTTGCCAATGCGCACGCTGCCGGTTTGCGGGATCTTGACGCCGACGCCGTTTGCATCTCGGGCATAGCCAAAGCCGTCCGCCCCGATCACCGCGCCCGAATGCACGATGCAGCGCGCGCCCAAAGTGCAACCCGCAAGCACCACCGCGCGCGGATGCAAGCGCGTACCTTGGCCAATGATGGCGTTGCGACCAACAAAGCAACCCGCGCCGATATGGGCGGCATCATGGATCACTGCGCCGCGCTCGATCACGGCACATGGGCCAACCACAGCGGTTGGAGCCAGATCGGCCCCCGCTTCAACCACGGCAGAGGCGTGAACTCCAGCCACTTCAGGCTCAGCCTGCAACTCGGCAAACCACTGGGCAAGCCGGGCGTAATACAGGTAGGGGTCTGGCGTCAGAATGGCCGCCTGGAAACGTTGCGCCTCGGCCTCCAGATCGGGCGGCATGACCATGCAGCCGGCTTGCGTGGTGCTCAGCCACTCACGCTTGCTGCTGTGACTGAGGTAAGCGATGTCGGTTGCGCCGGCGCGCTCGATGGACGCGATGCGCAGTACCTGGTGCTGCCCATCACCCCGCAGGGTGCCGCCCAATGCGGCGACAATCTCGCCAACCCGCAGGCCCTTTGCGGCTCCCAGGGGCTGCTCGCTCATGATTACTTGCTGGGAGCATCCAAGGCCTTCAGGACCTTGTCGGTGATGTCGATGCGAGGGTTAACGTACACGGCATCCTGGAAAATGATGTCGTAGTTATCCTTCTCGGCAATTTCCTTCACGACCTTGTTCGCCTTGTCGAGCACGATGGCCAGGGCGGCATTGCGCTTGGCGTTCAGGTCTTCGCCAAACTCGCGCTGCTTGCGCTGAAAGTCCCGGTTCATGTCCGCCAGTTGTTGCTGGGAGTTGATGCGATCGCTATCCGACATCACCGGGCCATCTTTTTCAAGTTTCTGGTTCAGCGCCTTGATCTTGGCGGCCATGTCCTGAAGTTCCTTGTCGCGCTTGGAAAACTCGGATTCGAGTTTTTGCTGCGCGGCTTTCGCCAAGGTTGAATCCTTCAGAATACGTTCGGTATTGATGAAACCGATTTTTCCAGTCGCCCCTGTTGCTGCCACGGGCTTGGCCGGCGCTGACTGAGCGTTGGCGGGCATGCTGGCAAAGAGCGTTGCCGCGCAAAAACTGGCAACAATGGTGTAACGAGTCAGGCAAGTCATCGACATCATGGCGTTTGGGATGGTGATCAGAAGGCGGTACCGACAGTGAACTGGAAGGCTTGCAGCTTGTCGCTGGGCTGCGAACGAATGGGCTTGGCAATGCTGAACTTCAGGGGGCCGATTGGGGAAATCCACGATACCGCCACACCGACCGAGGCGCGCATATCCGACAAGCTGACCTTTTGATTCTCACCCCAGACATAGCCGCTGTCGAGGAAGGTCGACATGCGCAGGCTCTTGTCCGCGCCGGTTCCCGGGAATGGGAACTGGTATTCAAAATCAGCCACGAGCAGCTTGGCCCCCCCAAGTGCATTGCCTTGCGCATCTTGCGGGCCCAAGGAGCTTTGCTGGAAGCCGCGTACGGTGCCGATGCCGCCGGCATACAGATTCTTGAAAATGGGAAGAGGTCTGCCATTCAAGCCATGGGCATAGCCCACCAGCCCGTTGAATGCCAGGTTGGTCTGCCGGGTGACCGGCAAGAACTGCTGGAATTGATAGGTTGAGCGAACGTAGCGCAAGCTGCTGAATGGGCTGTACTCCACGCTCAGACGCTGGTAGCGCCCATCGGTGGGAACCAGCGCGCTGTTGCGGCTGTCTCGTTGCCAGCCGATGGTCAGAGGAATGCCGGAGGAGGTTTTGCCGAACTGGTTGACGTAGGCGATATAGGAGGCTGGCGCACCAGGCGCTAAGGCGAGGCTGTATTGTTCAAATCCGGCGCCGAAGAACACGCGATCGAGTTCGGTGAAGGGCACGCCGAACTGGACATTGAAACCCGGCGTCGTGATCGTGTAGTTGTTGCCCTGACTGTAATAAGGCCGGATGGTGCGGTAGTAGGCGTTGACCGTGCGGCTGATCCCGTCTTGGGTGAAATAGGGGTTGGTACTGGACACCGACAAGGTTCGGTAATAGCTGGACGTGTTGAAGTCGACGCTCAGGTTGTTACCGCTACCAAAAATATTGTCTTGGCTCACCGAAGCGTTGAATGAGATGCGGTTGGCGCTGGAAAACCCGACGCCCAAGCCCAACATGCCGGTGGGTTTTTCGGTGACATGCATGTCCAGGTCGGCTTGGTCGCTGGTGCCAGGAACCTCGCGGGTACCGAGTGTTGCATCCTTGAAGTAGCCCAGACGATCGACGCGGTCGCGCGATAGCTTGATGCGGTCGACGTCATACCAGGCGTCCTCGAATTGACGGAATTCGCGGCGGATGACTTCGTCGCGGGTCCGGGTGTTGCCGGAGATGTCGATGCGACGGACGTAGATTCGCTTGCCCGGATCGGCATCGATGGTGAAGAAGACCTCGTGCGTTTCACGATTGATCTCGGGCTTGGGCTCGACACGGGCGAAGGCATAACCATAGACGCCGAATTTCTCGACGATGGACTTGACGCTTTCATTGAGCAGCTTGGCACTGTAGATATCGCCCGGCTTGAGCCTCACCAGCGCGCGGAACTCATCGGCCAGGCCGAGATAGTTGCCTTCAAGCTTGTAGCCTGAAACCGAGTACTTCACTCCCTCGTGAATGTTGACGGTGATGAACATGCTGTTCTTGTCGGGTGACAGCGCCACCTGGGTCGACTCGATGCGGAAATCGAGATAACCGCGATCGAGGTAATACGAGCGCAAGGTTTCGAGGTCGGCGTTGAGTTTGGCACGCGAGTACTGGTCGGACTTGGTGTACCAGCTCAGCCAGCCGGGGGTGGAGAGCGAGAAAAGGTCGCGCAGATCGCTTTCGCTATAGACCTTGTTGCCGACGATGTGGATGGCGCGAATCTTGGCGATCTCACCCTCGGTGACATTGAACAGCACATTGACGCGGTTTCGCTCCAGCGGCGTCACGGTGGTGGTGACCTCTGCCGCGTAGTAGCCCTTCGCCAGATATTGCTGCTTGAGTTCCTGCACCGCCTTGTCGACCAAGGCCTGGTCGAAAGGACGGGCCTCGCCAAGCCCCACCTGGCTGAGCGCCTCGGTCAAGGTTTTTTTCGGAAACTCCTTGGTGCCGGCGAACTCGACACTGGCGATCACCGGACGTTCTTCCACGATGATGGTGACCACATCGTTGTCGGTGCGGACGCGCACATCCTTGAACAGCCCGGTGGCGAACAGAGCCCGAATGGCGGCAGCGCCGTTCTCCGGGGTGTAGGTGTCGCCCACGCGAAAGGGCAAGTAGCTGAAGACGGTCCCTGGTTCGGTTCTTTGAAGGCCATCGACGCGGATGTCCTTGATGACGAATGTGTCGGCGGCGTAGGCCTGGGCACAGGCCACAGCCAACACGGCCACGGCAGTACCCTGCAATGCGTGACGGAACCTCAAATTAACCTCGGAGTTGGGATCAATGCATGGGCCCGATCAACCGGGCGAAGTCGTTGTAGAGCGCAATGGTCATCATCAGTGCAATGATGACAAGGCCGCCTTGCTGCAGCCTTTCCTGCAAACGCTGGGGAATACTGCGACGCGTAAAACCTTCAATCGCATAATACAAGAGATGCCCCCCGTCCAAGACCGGTAGCGGCAGCAGATTCAACACACCCAGACTCACGCTGATGATGGCCAGAAAGCTGATGTAGGACAACCAGCCGAGTTCGGCACTGCGGCCAGCGTAGTCCGCAATGGTCACGGGTCCACTCAGATTGCTGAGGGATGCCTGGCCGATGACCATTTTCCCCAGCGTCTTGAGCGTGAGTGCGCTCAATTCCCAAGTGCGTGAGAAGCCCTGGACCACGGCACCCAAGGGCCCACTCTTGACCACCACGGTGGGAATTTCACCGCCCAGCATGGCCCCAATGCGCCAGACCCGTTGGCCATTCGACGCCAGATGCTGAACTTGGGGGCGGATGGTCAAAGAGACGTTTTGTTGCCCGCGCTTCACCAGCAACTGCAGGGGCTTTCCAGCGCTGGCCTGGATGGCCTTGAGCAAGGCTTCAGCCCCACTGATGGCCTTGCCATCCACCTGCGTCACGACATCGCCGGCGCGCATGCCGGCCTTCTCGGCGGGGCCACCGGCGATGGTTTCACGAATCAATGCCGGCGGGCTTTTCAGTCGCAGGCCCCAGGTGGCGAGAAAGTCGGGCTGACTGGCTTTGTCCTCGGCGCCGGCAAAGTGCAAGGTGACGTTCGAGGTGGCGCCGTCAGCCGCCTTGAGCTGCATGCTCACCGTTTGCCCGTCCATGGCCGCAGTGAGCAATTGCAACTGCAGATCGGACCAGGACTGCACGGCCTGGGTACTGCCGTCGGCCGTGATGGCAACAACCTGATCGCCTGCGCGCACCCCGGCAACGGCCGCCGGACTGCCAGCAGCAGGGGCCCCCAAGAGCGCAACGGGCTGACGCACGCCGACGAATGCAACCACCGCAAACAGCGCCGCCGCCAGCAACAGATTGGCAGCAGGGCCCGCCGCCACGATGGCGGCGCGTTTGAACAGGGACTGGCGGTTGAAGGCACGCGGCACATCGGCGGCAGGGACATCGCCTTCGCGTTCATCGACCATGCGCACGAAGCCACCCAACGGAATGGCGGCGATGACGAATTCAGTCTGGTCGGGTCCGCGCTTCCACTTCAACAACGGCTTGCCAAAGCCAATGGAAAAGCGCAGCACCTTCACCCCGGCAGCCACCGCCACGCGGTAATGCCCATACTCATGAATCGTGATGAGCAGGCCGAGAGCGAAAAGAAAGGCAAGCACAGTGACCATCCGATACTCCTCAGGGCAACGCGCGACTTGCGGTGCCAGCGTGGATTGTGCCTCGCTTCAAGGAACCAGGGTGTTGATACGGGACTGAGCCTGCTGGCGTGCCAGCTGGTCGAGTTCCAACAGATCGTCAAGGTTGCGCACAGCGTTGAGATTGACGTCGTTCAGTGTGTCGGCGTTCACGCGGTGAATATCGGTGAAGCGCATCCGCCCCTGAAGGAAAGCATCGACCGCCGTTTCGTTGGCGGCGTTGAGCACGGCACAGGCTCCCATGGGCATGGAGAGGGCGGCGTAGGCCAGTTGCAAGCCGGGAAAACGCTGGGGGTCCGGCAAATCGAAATCAAGACGGCCGATGCACGCCAAGTCCAGCCAGGATGCACCAGAAGCCATGCGCTGCGGGTAGGACAAACCGTAGGCGATCGGAGTGCGCATATCGGGCATGCCGAGTTGCGCCACAACCGACCCGTCGTGATAGCCGACCATGGAATGCACGATGCTTTGGGGATGGATCAGCACCTGGATTTGCGCTGGCAGCATGCCGAACAAGTGATGCGCTTCGATGACTTCGAGCGCCTTGTTCATCATGGTGGCGGAATCCACCGAGATTTTTCGCCCCATGCTCCAGTTCGGGTGGGCGCAGGCTTGATCGGGGGTGATGTCGCGCAGCGTCGAGGTGTCGGCCTGGCGGAAAGGTCCGCCGGATGCCGTGAGCGTGATGTCGCGCACGCTGCTCCGCCAGTGACTGCGCTCATCCGGCAGGCTTTGCAGAATGGCGCTGTGCTCGCTGTCGATGGGAATGAGCAGCCCACCACCTTGCTGCATGGCCTGCATGAAAAGCTCGCCCGCCATCACCAGCGACTCCTTGTTGGCCAGCAACACGCGCTTGCCGGCACGCGCGGCGGCAATGCTCGAGGCAAGCCCCGCAGCCCCGACGATCGCAGCCATCACGATATCGGTCTCGACCGCTTGCGCGACTTGCACATGGGCCGCGTCGCCTTGCAGAACTTCGGTCTTGCCGCCATGAGCCCGAAGGGCCGTTTGCAGGCGTTGGGCCGCTGCCGCATCGCTCAGCACGGCCAGGCGCGGGGCAAAACGCAGGCATTGCGCCAACAGCAGATCGTCACGCCTTTGGGCGCCCAGCGCGTACACCTCGAAGGCTTCAGGGTGCAGGGCCAGCACCTCCAGCGTGCTTTGGCCGATGGAGCCGGTGGAGCCGAGAATCGCGACGCGTTTCATGCCATGAATAGCAGTGCAATGGGCAACAGCGGCAGCAGTGCATCGACCCGGTCGAGCACACCGCCATGGCCGGGCAGCAGGCCGCTGCTGTCTTTCACGCCAGCATGGCGTTTGAGCAAGGATTCAAACAGATCACCCATGATGCTGAGGGTGACCAACAAAACGGCGCTGACCAGCATCGCGGGCATGCCATACGTTTGATCGATGCGCGCCAGCAAAGTGCCCGACAGGCCGGGTAGCGCACTGCACACCCAGGCATAAACCAGGACCGCCAGCAAGGCGGCGTAGGCCCCGGCCCAGGTCTTGCCCGGGCTGATGCGCGGCGCAAGCTTGCTGCGACCGAAAGCGCGGCCGCCGAAATAGGCGGCGATATCCGCCACCCAGGCGATGCCGAGCAGGGACAAGAGAAAGCCTGGGCCAGACTCACGGGCCAGCAGTAAGGCCAGCCATGCGGCAAACATCACGATAAAACCCAGCACCGCGAGAACGGCAGGCACGGCAAGAAACCGAGGCAGGTTCGCGCGCGGCAGACAAAAAGCGAGCAGCGCGATCCAGACGAGGGCCGCTGCCATCAGGATCGGACGAAGGTTTGCGATGGAGCCAGCACCTCCGGCTTGCATCAGCAACAGCAGGGCCGACGCCGTTGCCAACCAAAGCATGGCCCATACCACTGCCGCCATGGATTTGAAACCTGCCAGTCGCGCCCACTCCCACATGGCCGCGCTGGAAAAAAGGGCCATGACCAGCGCGAAGACCGAGAGTGATGCGAGGAAGAGCGTGGGAAGCAGCAGCGCCAGCAGGACGACTGCAGTGATGATGCGCGTGCGCAGCATGGAGGCTTGTGGACGCGCCTCAGGCCACGCGCAGGCCAGGGGCCTGTGGATGCACCGTGCCGAAGCGCCGCTCGCGTTGCGCGTAATCGGCCATGGCGAGTGCCAGCGATTTTTCGTCGAAATCGGGCCAGAGAATGTCGGTGAAATAGAACTCGGTGTAAGCAATTTGCCAAAGCAAGAAGTTACTGATGCGCCGCTCACCGCCGGTGCGAATGAGCAGGTCGGGCGCTGGCACATCGGCCAGGCACAGATGCTGCGCCAATGACTCCTCGCTGATGGGCTCGCCGCTGGCCTGCAGCGCCTGCATCGCCTGCACCAGATCCCAGCGGCCACCATAGTTGATCGCCACGTTGAGCACGAGACGCGTGTTTGCAGCGGACAGGTCTTCGGCTTGCTGCATCAACTCACGCATCGGCGTGTCGAACGCGCTGCGCTCGCCGACAAAACGCAGGCGCACGCCCTGTGCTGCCAACTCGCGGGTTTCGCGGCGCAACGCCTGCACGAAAAGATCCATCAGCGCCGAGACCTCATCGGCAGGACGATTCCAGTTCTCGGACGAAAAGGCAAAGACCGTGAGAAAAGGCACTCCCTGCGCGATACAGCCGCGCACCACGCTCTTCAGGGCATCGACCCCATATTTGTGCCCTGCCGTACGCGGCAGCAAGCGGCGTTGCGCCCAGCGCCCGTTACCGTCCATCACCACGGCGATATGGCGCAAACCTGGGGGGGCTTGCTCGACTTGTTTCGGGACTTGCTTCGATGCCACTGTCGCTCCTTGCTGGCTGCACCTGAGTCAGACGGCCAGAATTTCCGCTTCCTTCTGGGCGAGAAGTTTGTCGACTTCCACGATGAAACGATCGGTCATTTTCTGGATATCGTCCTGGGAGCGGCGCTCATCATCCTCGGAGGCCTCTTTGGCTTTGACCAGATCTTTGAGCTGCTGGTTCGCATCGCGGCGCAAATTGCGCACCGCAACCTTGGCGCCTTCGGCCTCGTGCCTGATGACCTTCACCAGGTCACGTCTGCGCTCCTCGGTCAGCGCCGGCATGGGCACGCGAATCAGGTCGCCCTGGCTCTGCGGGTTGAGGCCCAGATCCGAATCGCGGATGGCTTTTTCCACCGACTGGGCCAGCTTCTTCTCCCAGGGCTGCACGCTGATGGTGCGGGCATCCAGCAAGTTGATATTGGCCACCTGATTGATGGGCATCATGGTGCCGTAATAGTCCACCATCACATGGTCGAGCAGGCCAGTGTGGGCGCGGCCGGTACGCACCTTGGCCAGATCGGATTTGAGCGCATCGATGGACTTGAGCATCTTCTGCTCGGTGTTTTTCTTGATGTCAGCGATCGTCATGATGATTCTGAGCTTGTGAGAAATTCAAAGATGCACCAGGGTGCCTTCCGACTCACCCTGCACCACGCGCAGCAGCGCGCCGGGTTTGAGAATACTGAAGACGCGGATGGGCAGACCCTGGTCGCGGCAGAGGGCAAAAGCTGTTGCATCCATGACCTGAAGGCGCTTGATGATGGCCTCGTCGAAGCTGATGCTGGGGTAACGCGTTGCCGTTGGATCCTTGGCCGGATCTGCAGTGTAGATGCCGTCCACCTTGGTGGCTTTGAGCATGACTTCGGAGCCGATTTCCGCCGCTCTCAGCGCTGCGGCCGTGTCCGTGGTGAAAAACGGATTGCCGGTTCCGCCGGCGAAAATCACCGACTTGCCTTCTTCCA
>NZ_JBTRXV010000012.1:0-65937 GCF_054608695.1 Thiomonas sp. | reverse complement strand
ACGCTTCCTCCCCACGCTCGGTCGCCCTCACGCAGTTGCGCTTCGCTTCACTCGCCATGACCAGCTTGTGGCGGGACTTGCACCCGCAGGAGTGCGCCCGTGCCGGGCGCACACAAAAAAGCCGCTCCGGAGAGCGGCTTGTCCGAGGCGGCGCTTATTCGCCCTTCTCGCCTTCCAGCCTCAGCATGCCCACGCCCTCGCCCAGCGATAACAGCCCGGCCTTGGCGTAAATGCCCAGCTTGGCGCGGGTGTCGGTGATGTCGAGGTTGCGCATGGTGAGCTGGCCGATGCGGTCCAGCGGCGAGAACGGCGCGTCCTCCACTTTTTCCATGCTCAGGCGCTCGGGGGCGTAGGTGAGGTTGGGGCTTTCGGTGTTGAGGATGGAGTAGTCGTTGCCGCGGCGCAGTTCCAGCGTGACTTCGCCGGTCACGGCGCGGGCCACCCAGCGCTGGGCGGTTTCGCGCAGCATCATGGCCTGCGGGTCGAACCAGCGGCCCTGGTAGAGCAGACGGCCCAGGCGCAGGCCGCCCATGCGGTACTGCTCGATGGTGTCCTCGTTGTGAATGCCGGTGACCAGGCGCTCGTAGGCGATGTGCAGCAGCGCCATGCCGGGGGCTTCGTAGATGCCGCGGCTCTTGGCCTCGATGATGCGGTTCTCGATCTGGTCGCTCATGCCCAGGCCGTGGCGGCCGCCGATCTCGTTGGCCTTGAGGAACAGGTCCACCGGGGAGTCGAAGGTCTGGCCGTTCAACGCCACCGGCTGGCCTTCCTCGAAGCGCACGGTCACTTCCTCGGCCAAGACCTGACAGTCCTCGCGCCAGAAGGGCACGCCCATGATCGGGTTGACGATGCGGATGCCCGAGTTCAGGTGCTCCAGGTCCTTGGCCTCGTGGGTGGCGCCCAGCATGTTGCTGTCGGTGCTGTAGGCCTTCTCGACCGACATCTTGTAGTCGAAGCCGTTCTGGATGAGGAACTCGCTCATCTCCTTGCGGCCGCCGAGCTCGTCGATGAAGGTCTGGTCCAGCCAGGGCTTGTAGATCTTCAGGCTCGGGTTGGTGAGCAGGCCGTAGCGGTAGAAGCGCTCGATGTCGTTGCCCTTGAAGGTGGAGCCATCGCCCCAGATGTGGACGTCGTCCTCCTTCATGGCGGCCACCAGCATGGTGCCGGTGACGGCGCGGCCCAGCGGCGTGGTGTTGAAGTAGGTGATGCCGCCGGTGCTGATGTGGAAGGCGCCGCACTGCAGGGCGGCGATGCCTTCGTGGGCGAGCTGGCGGCGGCAGTCCACCAGACGGGCCTTCTCGGCACCAAAGCCCATGGCCTTGCGCGGAATCTCGTCGTAGTCGGATTCGTCCGGCTGGCCAAGGTTGGCGGTGTAGGCGTAGGGCATCGCGCCCTTCTTTTTCATCCACAGCAGCGCGGCCGAGGTGTCCAGGCCGCCGGAGAAGGCGATGCCGACTTTTTGCCCCTTGGGCAGGTGTTGCAGGATGGTGCTCATGGCAGGCTCGGGCGCTGGATCAGCCGAAGTGGCAGATGTAGTGGTAGGCCTCGGTCACACGAATGTCGAAGCTGCTGTTGCCGGGGATGCTGAACTTTTCCCCCGGGCCGGACTTGAGCCAGGTGTCGGTGCCAGCCAGCTTGTATTCGCACGCGCCGGCCACGCACTCCATGATCTCCGGTGCGCCGGTGTTGAAGGTCAGGGTGGCTGGCAGGATCACGCCCACGGACTTCTTCGTCCCATCGGGGAAGCTGATGCCGTGGCTGACACACTTGCCGTCGAAGTACACGTTGGCCTGGGTGTTGACGGTCACGCCGCCGATCCGGGAGGTGTTCATGGGAATGCGCTGGGAAGAAATGAAATGAAGGCGAACCCGTGATTTTAGGCCGGCGCCCCGGCACGGCCATGCCAGGATGCCGGCCCGGACGCCGCAGGATCAGAAACGGCAGATTCAGACGCGGCGCTGCCAGTTGGCGGCGTCGAAGCCGACGGTGACGGCGCCATCCGTCCACCGCACCACCGGGCGCTTGATCAGGCCGGGCCGGGCCAGCAGCACGACGCGAGCGCTGGCCGCGCCCACCACCGCGACACGCGTGACCTCGTCAAGGCTTCGCCAGGTCGTGCCCTTGCGGTTGACCAGCGCTTCCCAACCCATGGCAGCCAGCCAGACGTCCAGGGCCGCCTCGGGCACACCCTGCTTCTTGAAGTCGTGGAACGCGTGCGCCACGCCCAGCTCGCCGAGCCAGGCACGGGCTTTCTTGACGGTGTCGCAGTTGGAAATGCCGTAGAGGGTGATCATGAACGCGATGGTCTGGACCAATACCGGAGTGATGACCGGGTGGACGCCGGGCCGGTGGGACCGTCGCAGCCATGCATCCGATCGATCGGCCCGAGCACCCTGAAATTGGGGTCGGATCAGGGCCTGTTAACCATGGATGCGCCCGCGCCACATGCCCTCAAACCGCCACCACCGCGCGCAACTCCCCCAACCCCGCACCCGCCCGCAACTCCGCTGCCTTGTCGGTCGCTTCCCAGCTGAATTCGGGTTCGTCGCGGCCGAAGTGGCCGTAGGCGGCGGTTTTGGCGTAGATGGGGCGCAGCAGGTCGAGCATGTTGACGATGCCCTTGGGGCGCAGGTCGAAGTGGCGGCGCACCAGTTGTTCGAGTTTGGCGTCGTCGATCACGCCGGTGCCTTGTGTCGTCACCATGATGCTGGTGGGCAGGGCCACGCCGATGGCGTAGGAAATTTGCACCAGGCACTTTTTCGCCAGACCGGCGGCGACGATGTTCTTCGCCACGTAGCGTGCGGCGTAGGCGGCCGAGCGGTCGACCTTGCTCGGGTCCTTGCCGGAGAACGCGCCACCGCCGTGCGGGGCCGCGCCGCCGTAGGTGTCGACGATGATCTTGCGCCCGGTCAGGCCGCAGTCGCCCTGCGGGCCGCCGACGACGAAGCGGCCGGTGGGGTTGATGAGGTACTTGACCTCGCCGCGCATGAACTCGGGCGGCAGCACGGGTTTGATGATGTGTTCGATCACGGCTTCGCGCAGATCGGCCAGGGCAATGTCGGGGGCATGCTGGGTGGACAGCACCACGGTGTCGATCGCGGACGGGCGGCCGTTTTCGTAGCGGAAAGTGATCTGGCTCTTGGCGTCCGGGCGCAGCCAGGACAGGCGACCGTCGCGGCGCAACTGGCTTTGGCGCTCCACCAGGCGGTGGGCGTAGTAAATGGGCGCAGGCATCAGCTCGGGGGTTTCGTCGCAGGCGTAGCCGAACATCAGGCCCTGGTCGCCGGCGCCTTGGTCGAGGTTGTTGTCGTGGGCCTTGTCCACGCCCTGGGCGATGTCGGGGCTCTGCTTGTCGTAGGCCACCAGCACGGCGCAGCTTTTGTGGTCGATGCCGAAGTCGGCGTCGTCGTAGCCAATGCGCTTGAGGGTGTTGCGCGCCACCTGGATGTAATCGACCACCGCATTGGTGGTGATTTCGCCCGCCAGGACGATGAGGCCGGTGTTGGCCAGGGTTTCAGCGGCAACGCGGGAGGTGGGGTCCTGCGCCAGAATGGCGTCGAGGATGGCGTCGGAGATTTGGTCAGCCACCTTGTCGGGGTGGCCTTCGGACACGGATTCGGACGTGAAGAAGAATGAATCAGCCATTGCGGTGCTCCAGTTGGGTTGCAGTTCCGTCACCGCTTGAGACCCCGCACGGCGACGCTTTAGCGGTTTGGTTTCGGCAGCTCCGGGTTACCCCGCACTGCCAGTCGCCCCGCAAGTTGTCATTAACTCGGCGACCTGGTCGAATTCTAACCCTCGAACTCGCCGCCTGCTGATGCGTAACATTGCCGGTCTGGTGAAGTTGCCCATGATGAGCGATTCGACGCGGCACTGCCGAGTTGGCACTGCAGCCGCTGCCCGGAATGTCAGGCCGGGGCTGCATCATTCGTCCAGGGTGCTTGGCCAGCATCGCTGGCCCCATCGGCATTGTTTCGTTCCATCCACCCGAATCGCTCCGCGCCCACCCATGCTGCGCCTGTTTCGTGCGCTTTCCCATCTGCCCCTCGGCCTGCTTCAGGCCTTGGGCGCCCTGCTCGGGCTGGCGGTTTATGCCGCCTCGCCCACCTACCGCAAGCGACTGCGCGCCAATCTGGCGCAGGCCGGCTACGCGCCCAGCCGTCTGGGGCTCGACGTGGCGCGCGGCACCGGGCGCATGCTGGGTGAAATGCCCTATGTGTGGTTCCGCTTCGGCCCCAGCGCAGCCGTGCGCCGGGTGCAGCTGGTGGGCAAGGAGCATGTGGAGCAGGCCAAACGCGAGGGCCGCGGCATACTCTTCCTCACCCCGCATCTCGGTTGCTTCGAGGTGTCCGGCCAGGTGGTGTCGGAATGGCAGCCCATCACCGTGCTGTACCGCCCGCCGCGCAAGAGCTGGGTGGACAGCCTGGTGCAGGCCAGGCCGCGCGGGCAGTTGCGCGCCGCCCCAGCCACGGTCACCGGCATGCGCCCGCTGCTGCGCGCCCTGCGCCATGGCGAAGCCGTCGGCCTGCTGCCCGATCAGGCGCCGGGCGCCGGTGAAGGCGTGTGGGCGCCGTTTTTCGGCCGCCCGGCCTACACCATGACCTTGCCGGCACGGCTGGTGCAACTCACCGGCGCGCGGATCATCCTGGCGTTTGCCGAGCGCCTGCCACGCGGCCAGGGCTATGTGCTGCATTTCCTGCCCTTCGACGAAACCCTGCCGGACGACCCGGTGGAGGCGGCCACGCGCATCAACCTGGGGGTGGAGGGCCTGATACGCATGCGCCCGGAGCAATACCTGTGGGGCTACAACCGCTACAAGGCTCCGCCCGGGTCGCTACCCATGCCCAGCGCGCAATCGGACCAAGCCGCGCAACCGGGTGCCGCATCATGAGCCGCATCGGCCTCGGCCTGCTGTGGCTGCTGCACCTGCTGCCCTACGGCGTGATCGGGCGCATCGGCACCGCCATGGGGGTTGTGCTGTGGCCGCTGGCGCGCAAACGCCGCGCCATCACCCTGCGCAACCTGGAGCTTTGCTTTCCCGACTGGACCCAGGCGCGGCGCGAGCAGGTGGGCCGGGCGCATTTCATTTGCGTCAGCCGCGCTTTCCTCGAACGCGTGGTGCTGTGGTGGGCAAGTCCTGCGCGCCTGGAGCAGGTGCTGCACCTGCGCGGCGCGGTGGACGAAGCGCTGCATGGCGACGGCGCCGTGCTGCTGCTGGGCATTCACTTCGAGGGCATGGACGCGGCCTGGACGGCGCTGACCCTGGCGGCGCAGCGCCCGCTGTCGGGCATGTACACGCCGCAAAAATCCAAGGTGCTGGACCGCTGGGTGCTCGATGGCCGCAGCCGCTTTCACACCGAGCGCATCGTCTCGCGCCACGAGGGCGCTGGCGGCATGCTGCGCGCGCTGCGCCGCGGCACGCCGTTCTACACCTTGCCGGACATGGATTTCGGCGAGCGCCACTCGCGCTTCATTCCGTTTTTCGGCGTGCCTGCCGCCACGCTCGACGCCGTGCCGCGCCTGGCGGCCTCGAGCAAGGCGCGGGTCTACCCGGTGGTGGCGCGCATGCTGCCGGGCTACGCCGGCTACGAGATCACCATCCATCCGGCCTGGGACCATTTCCCCACCCTGCGGGATGGCCGCCTGGCCGACATCGACGCCGACCTGCTGCGCATGAACCACTTCATCGAGCAGCGCGTGCTGGAGATGCCCGAGCAATATCATTGGGTGCACAAACGCTTCAAGACCCGGCCGCCCGGCGAGCCCTCGTTGTACTGAAGGCTGCCGCGCTCTGTGGCCTGCATGCACGGCCGCCCCACCGATCCCGCCCCCTCAATCGCACGCGCATGAAACTGCAGTTCACCAAGATGCACGGCGCCGGCAACGATTTCGTCATGCTCGACGCCACGCGCGAGGCGCTGGCCCTGTCGCCGGCGCAACTGCGCCTGCTGGCCGACCGGCATTTCGGCGTGGGCGCGGACCAGATTCTGGTGGTGGAGCCCGCACCCTCGGCCGATGTCGACTTCCGCTACCGCATCTTCAACGCCGACGGCGGCGAGGTGGAGCAGTGCGGCAACGGCGCGCGCTGCTTCGTCGCCTTCGTGCGCCGCCGCGGCCTCACCGACAAGCGCAGCATCCGCGTGCTCACCCGCTCCGGCATCATCCAGCCGCGCCTGGAAGACGACGGCCGCGTCACCGTGGACATGGGCCCGCCGCGCTTCGCTCCGGCAGAGATTCCCTTCGACGACACCGGCCTGGCCCCGCGGCTCGAAGCCGGCTTCGAGCGCTGGCCGCTGGAGCTGGACGCAGCAGACGCCTCGGCCGCCGCCACAAGTTCCATCACCACCTGGATCAGCGCCTTGTCCATGGGCAACCCGCACGCGGTACAGCGTGTGGACGACGTGGACACCGCGCCCGTCACCACGCTCGGCCCACATATCGAGCACCACCCGCGCTTCCCCCAGCGCGTCAACGCCGGCTTCATGCAGGTGATGAACCCGCACCACATCCGCCTGCGGGTGTGGGAACGCGGCGCCGGCGAGACCCTGGCCTGCGGCACCGGCGCCTGCGCTGCCGTGGTCGCCGGCATGCGTCACGGCTGGCTGCAAAGCCCGGTGGAGGTGGATACCCACGGTGGCCGGCTCAGCATCGCCTGGGACGGTGCCGGCAGCCCGGTGTACATGACCGGCCCGGTGGCCCATGTGTTCGATGGCAACATTGAACTGTGAACGCGAAACGAACAACCATGACCGAGACACCGACCATGCAACTGACCGAACAGGACCTCGCCGCCTATCTGGCGGAACACCCCGACTTTTTCGAGCGCCACGCCGAGTTGCTGGCCGGGGTGCAATTGCAAAGCCCGCATGGCAACCGCGCCGTGTCGCTGCAAGAGCGGCAGATCGAGATGCTGCGCGACAAGATGCGCGTGCTTGAACATCGCCTGGCCGACATGATGCGCAACGCCGCGGAGAACGAAGCGATCTCCGGCCGCTTGCTGGACTGGGTTCGCGCCATGCTGCGCGAGGCCGACCCCGCCGCCCTGCCCCACACCCTGGTGCGCGAAATGCAGCAGCAGTTTCAGTTGCCGCAGGCCGCCTTGCGGCTGTGGAACCTGCTGCCGGCCTACACCACACAGGACTACGCCGCCGATGTGGGCACCGACATCCCGGTCCTGGCCAACAGCCTGAGCCAGCCGTATTGCGGCGCCAATGCCGGGTTCGAAGCGGCACGCTGGCTGGGTGCGGGCGCGCCGCCGCAGTCGATGGCGATGATTGCCCTGCGCGAGACCGACGAGGCTCCCGCCTTTGGCCTGCTGGTCCTGGGTTCGCCCCATGCCGACCGCTTCACCGCCGACATGGGCACGGAGTTCCTCACCCGCATCGGTCACCTCGCCTCGGCTGGCTTGCAGCGCCTGGTGCGCGGCGGCTGAAGCCGGCCACGCCAGGCCATACGCCACGGCCGCACGCATGCCGGACGTTCCCGCCCAAGTTCCAGCGCCTGGCGGGGCAGACGATCTCGCCGGCGCCTGCGTTCGTTATCTCGACATGCTGCGGCATGTGCGTCGCCTCTCGCCACGCACCCTGGTGAACTACGAGCGCGACCTGGGCGACCTGCGCCAGCGCGCCCAGCTGGCAGGCGCCGGGCTTGGTGGCATCGGCCCGCAACACATCCGCGCCTGGGTCGCGGCGCTGCATGGGGGCGGCATGACGCCGCGCGCCATCGCCGCCCGCTTGTCGGCCTGGCGCGGACTGTTCTCGTGGCTGGGGCTGCAAGGCCTGGTGGCCAGCAATCCGCTGCAAGACGTGCGCGCCCCGCGCGCCGCAAGGCCCTTGCCCAAGGCCATCAGCGTGGATCAGGCCGTGGCCTTGGCCGCGTATGCGCCACAGGACCATGCACCCGCATCCGCCGATCGCCGCACAGAGCAGACCCAGGCCTTGAGCCTCGCGCGCGGCCGGGCGATTGCCGAGTTGCTCTATTCCAGCGGTTTGCGCGTCTCCGAACTCACCAGCCTGGACACCCGCTACACCCGCGCCCCCGGCCACGAGTCGGCCGGCTGGGTGGACTGGGACGCCGCCGAAGTGACCGTGCTCGGCAAAGGCGGCAAGCGCCGCAGCGTGCCGGTGGGCGCGCCCGCCATGCAAGCCCTGCGCGACTGGCTGGCGCTGCGCCCGGCACCGAGCGGCGACGGCGGCGACCAGGCGGCCTTGTTCCTCGGGCCGCGCGGACGGCGCATCACCACGCAGCGCGTCTGGGTGGAATTGCGCGAACGCGCCCGCGCCGCTGGCCTGCCCACGGCCGTGCACCCGCACATGCTGCGGCATTCCTTCGCCTCGCATTTGCTACAGTCCAGCGGCGATTTGCGCGGGGTGCAGGAGTTGCTGGGCCATGCGAGCATCGCCAGCACCCAGATCTACACCCGTCTCGACTTCCAGCATCTGGCCAAGGTCTACGACGCCGCCCATCCCCGCGCGAAAAAGCGCTGATTCCCAGGCCCCATCACCCGAGCCGGCACAACCCGGCTCGCCACGGAACCCGCCATGAAAGTCATCCGCCTGCACGAAGGCAAGGAACGCGCCCTGCTGCGCCGCCATCCCTGGGTGTTCGCCGGTGCGGTTGCGCGCGGCGGTGGCGACAGTGGCGAGACGGTGCGGGTGGACGCGTCCGACGGCCGGGTGCTGGGCTGGGCGGCGTTCAGCCCGAATTCGCAGATTCGCCTGCGCATGTGGAGCTTCGACGCCGAGCAGCGCATCGACCGCGACTTTTTCCGCCTGCGCCTGCAGCAGGCCATCGCCCGCCGTGCACGGCTGGGCCTGGACATGCAGGCGGTGCGCCTGGTGCATGGCGAGTCCGACGGCCTGCCCGGCTGCATCGTCGACCGCTATGGCGACATCGTCGTGCTGCAGGCGCTGGCCGCCGGCATCGAGCGCATCAAACCCATGCTGGCGGAGTTGCTGCATGAGCTGCTGCCGCAGGTGCGCATTTACGAGCGCTCCGACGCCGGCGTGCGTGGGCTGGAGGGTTTGCAGCCGGTCAGCGGCTGGCTGCAAGGCGAGGGTGAAACCCGCGTCGACATCGCCGAAAACGGCCTGCACTATGGCGTGGACGTGGCCACCGGGCACAAGACGGGCTTCTACCTCGACCAGCGCGACAGCCGCGCGCGCTTCGCCACGCTGGTGCGCGAGCAGCGGCTGCGCAAGGTGCTGAACTGCTATGGCTACACGGGCGGCTTCACCCTGGCGGCGCTGGCGGGTGGTGCCAAACAGGTGTTGACGGTGGATTCCTCCGCGTCGGCGCTGGCCCAGGCCGAGGCCCATGTGCGGCTCAACGGCTTCGACACCGCGCGCGCGCCCATGCTCGACGCCGACGTCAATGCCACGCTGCGGCGCCTGCGCGAAGAGGGCCGGCGCTTCGACGCCATCGTGCTCGACCCGCCCAAGCTCGCCCCCACCGCAGCCGCGGCCGCGCGTGCGGCACGCGCCTACAAAGACATCAACCGCCTCGCGCTCACGCTGCTGGAGCCGGGCGGCTGGCTGTTCACCTTTTCCTGCTCGGGCGGGATTGACGCCGCACTGTTCCAGAGCATCGTCGCCGGCGCCGCGCTCGACGCCGGGGTGGAGGCCGACATCGTCGCGCGCGCCGCCGCGGGCGCCGACCACCCGCTGCTGCTGTCCTTCCCCGAAGGCGAATACCTCAAGGGCCTGCTCTTGCAAACCCGCTGAGCGGCATCATCTCAAGGGCGGTTTTAAACTGCCCGGTGGCGAGTTTCAAGCACACCCGCCGCCTCCCGCACTGCCAACCATCACCACCATGTCCACACCCCTGATTCCCGCCACCATCCTCACCGGCTTTCTCGGCAGCGGCAAAACCACCTTGCTCAAGCGCGTGCTGAGTGAAGCGCATGGCTCGCGCATCGCCGTGATCGAGAACGAGTTCGGCGAGGAGAACATCGACAACGACATCCTGGTGCAGGACAGCAAGGAGCAGATCGTGCAGATGTCCAACGGCTGCATCTGCTGCACCATCCGCGACGATCTGCGCGTGACCCTGGCCGACCTCGCCGCGCGCCGCCGCAAGGGCGAACTGGTGTTCGACCGCATCATCATCGAAACCACCGGCGTCGCCGACCCCGGCCCGGTGGCGCAAACCTTTTTCATGGACGACGAAATCGCCAGCCAGTATCTGCTCGATTCGGTGTTGACCTTGGTGGACGCCAAGCATGCCGGCCAGCAGCTCGACTCCCGGCTGGAAGCGCAACGCCAGGTGGGTTTCGCCGACCAGATTTTCATTTCCAAGGCCGACCTGGTGAGCGCCGGCGAACTGGCCGCGCTGCAGCACCGCCTGGCCCACATGAACCCGCGGGCGAAACAAAGCGTGGTGCATTTCGGCGAAGTGCCGCTCAAAGACGTGCTCGACCTGCGCGGCTTCAACCTCAACGCCAAGCTCGACATCGACCCCGACTTTCTCAAGGCCGACGACGCCGAGCATGACCATCACGACCATGATCACGATCACCACGACCATGCGCCCGGCGAGGCCTGCAATCACCCGCATCACCACCAACACGACGACGATGTGAAGTCTTTCGTCTTCCGCTCCGACAAGGCATTCGACCCCGCCAAACTGGAAGACTTTCTCGGCGCCATCGTTCAGATCTATGGTCCGCGCATGCTGCGCTACAAGGGCGTGCTCCACATGAAAGGGATCGACCGCAAGGTGGTGTTCCAGGGCGTGCACCAGCTCATGGGCAGCGACCTGGCCTCGGCCTGGGGCGCGCAGGAACAACGCCAGAGCAAGCTGGTATTCATCGGCATCGACCTGCCGCGCGACATCATCCTGCAGGGGCTGGAGCAATCGCTGGTGAGTTGATCGGTCAAGGTCGGCCTCTCTGGCGATCCCTCGATTGCCCCCTGTCGCGTTGCGCTGACGCGACATCCCGCGTGCATGGCACAAAGCCCCCGAAGCCAGCTCCATGCATCTGACTACAATCGGCCGGCTTCAGCGGTGCCCTGTCCGCACTGCTGAGCGGTTGCGATCATCCGTGGCGCAACGCGAGCATCATCAGATTCCAGGAGGAACTGTGGTCAAGGCGGCAAAACCAGAAACCAGCCGTGCGAAAAGCGCGGCCAGCAAAACCACACCGGCTCGGGGAGCCAAGACTGTTGTCAAGGCCGTCGTGGCCAAGCGCCCCGTGGCGCCGGCGGCCAAAGCGCCAGCACCCAAGCGCACGGCCGGGGCGACATCGCCCGCGGGCCTGAAGGCGCGGAAGACCACGACAGCGAGCCCGGCCAAACCCTTGGCGAAAGCCAAGGCAGCAATTCCCGTGGCCTCCAAGGCATCGGCCCATGCGCCTCCAGCAGTGACCAAAAGCGACCCATCCACCAAGACCCGCGCCTCGGCAGCCGCCCCTAAAACCCCAACTCCGGTTCGGGCTACACTGCCGCCCGCCCAAGCCCAAAAACCTGCACCCGCCGTGGCGAACCGCCCCCAGGTTGCCGCACCCATTTCAGCATCTTCAGCAGCCAAATCCATGAGCAGTCTCGCCCCCACACAAACCCCGGCGAAAGCCGATCCCAAGCTGGCCAATGCCTGGAAAATCAAGGCGCCCAAGGATCTGACCGACGCTGAAGTGCTCGCCATGCCCGAAAGCGAGTACATGAAAGCCGTCCAGCTGGAGTTCTTCAAGCACCGGCTGAGCACCCTGCGCAACGACATCCTGCGTAGCGCCGGCGAAACCACCGAGCACTTGCGCGAAGACACCCTGCTGGTGCCGGACCCCGCCGATCGCGCCACGATCGAGGAAGAACATGCGCTGGAGCTGCGCGCACGTGACCGCGAGCGCAAATTGCTGAAGAAGGTTGAGCAGGTTCTCTTGCTCATCGACGCTGGCGAGTACGGCTGGTGCGAGGAAACCGGCGAGCCCATCGGCATCGGCCGCCTGCTGGCACGGCCCACGGCCACCTTGTCGCTGGAAGCGCAGCAGCGGCGCGAGATGAAGCAAAAGATGTTCGGGGACTGAACCTGGTCGCCACCCCGCTTCAAGCACAGGCATGCCGATGAGTGATTCGAAACCGCGCAGCTTCTGGGGCCGGGTCGGTGAGTTCGTCAAAAACCCGACACAGGACTGGTCGCTCACACGCCACGAAAACGCCCTGCGCGACATGCAGGAGCAAGAGCAGGTCAAGGCGAAAGAAGAACAGCGCAAGCTCGATACCTTCATCCGCCGCCGCGAGCTGGCCTCGCTGCGGCGCCTGCGCAAGCGCCAGGCCGACGGCCTGCCGATCGACGACGCCTACACCGACGTGCCCGACACCGGCACCGGTACCGGCCCATCTGCGCCCGAGCGCGAAGCCACGCTGCGCAAGATCAACGAGATCGAGCAGTCCATGGTGCAGGAAACCGGGCAACAGGGGCGCGGTGGTCCCAGCCGGCCAGGCCCGCAGGCCAAGCAGATTCGCTTGGGCACTGGAGCACCCCAGGCGCCCGCATCTGGGCCAGGCGCACAACAGGCATTCGCCCCCCAGCCCGGGATGGAGCCGGGGCTAGGCTTCCAACCGACCGACCATCTCTCGCGGCATTTGCAACCGCCGCCGGTTGTATCTACGCCCGCCGCGCCCGGCGAGATCATCCAGGCCACCATGCCGGCCCCGACCCAGATGGCTCCAACCCAGATGGCACCGACCATGATGGGCATGACGCAACTCGCCGCCGATCATCCGCCGATGGATACCTGGATGAAAACCGGCGGCTTCGCATCCTCAAGTCCCATGGCCGTGGACGTGCAGGAAGGCGTATCGTCCAGCCCGCTGTTCGACCAGGCCTGTATCGACTTCGCCAATGGCCACGACCGCGACGCCGAGCGCGCCTTGCTCGACGCCATCTCCGGCTCTCCCGAGCGCGAGTTGGAGAACGAGTTCTGGCTGGCCTTGTTCGACCTCTATCGCGCCGGCGGCGACAACCCGAAATTCGAGGCTCTGGTGAACGACTACGTCGATCGCTTCCAGTCCTCGGCGCCGTCCTGGGATACGCCGGCACCCCAGAATTTGCACGCCGCGCATGCAGCCGCCCGCGCGCGCGCCGCTCAGCCTGCCGCTGCGGGGCCTTCGTCCAATTTCACCGCTCTGGGCGAGCTCGATGCGGCGCAGTCACGCGCCCTGCTGCTGCTGGCGCGGGGCGGGGTGCGTCAGGTCGTACTCGAATTCAGTGGCCTGACCAGTATCGCCCCGGGAGCCCAGACCTTCTCGCTGGAGGCCTTCAAGGTGCTGAACGCATCCAGTGGCTGCGTCATCGAACTGGCCGGAATTTCCAATCTGACGGAGGCTTGTGCCGCAGCCGCGCCTCCCATGCAGCGCGATGCCGACCCGGGCTGGTGGGGTTTGCGCCTGGAGGCCTTGCGCATGGCGGGCGAACAGGAGGCCTATGAGAACGCCGCGCTGGACTATTGCGTCACTTACGAAATTTCTCCGCCGACCTGGGAACCCAGCCACGCCAAGGTCCATGTGCTCACTGCCGACGCGGCCGCTGGCCTGAGCCGGCCCATGTCGCAGCATTCGCGGCCCTCGCAAGCGCAGGCCAGCAGCCTGATTCCCAGCCAGTTCAGCACCCATTTTGGCAACACCGACACAGGCGTGGCGTTCACCCAGTTGCGAGGCGACATCAAGGGCGGCAGCGAAGACTTCCTCAAGCCGCTGGATCAGGCCGCAGCCGGCCATGGCGCCGTGGTCGTCGACCTCAGCGAACTGCGCCGGCTCGACTTCGCCAGCGCCGGCATCATGCTCAATTGGGTGATGTCGCAGAGCAGCGCCGGGCGCGCGGTGCAGTTCGAAGGCACGCACCGGCTCATCGCCGGGCTGTTCGTCATTCTCGGGATCAACTCGGTGGCTCAAATCCAGTTGCGCAAGTTTTAAGTTCCAGTCTGCGTTCAGATTCCGCGCTGCCCCACCGCCGCGCACAACCCTCCTATCCCATGCAGCAATATCACGGCACCACCATCCTGAGCGTGCGCCGCGGCGCCAGTGTCGCCCTTGGCGGTGACGGCCAGGTGACGTTGGGCAATATCGTCATCAAGGCCAGCGCCCGCAAGGTGCGCCGCCTGCACCACGACAAGGTGCTGGCCGGTTTCGCCGGCGGTACGGCCGACGCTTTCACGCTGTTCGAGCGTTTCGAGGCCAAGCTCGACGAGCACCGCGGCCAGCTGCTGCGCGCCGCCGTTGAACTGGCGAAGGACTGGCGCACCGACCGCATGCTGCGCCGCCTCGAGGCCATGCTGGCCGTGGCAGACGCCACCGCCTCACTGGTCATCACCGGCAACGGCGACGTGCTCGAACCCGAGCATGGCTTGCTGGCCATCGGCTCGGGTGGGGCCTACGCGCAGTCGGCGGCACGCGCGCTGCTGGAGAACACCGAGCTGGACGCGCGCAGCATCGTCGAAAAATCGCTGCACATCGCCGCCGATCTGTGCATCTACACCAACCACGAATTGCGCATCGAAACCCTGGGCGACTGAGGGCGCGGTTCGCTCCCCGATCCATCGGTCCCACCGCGTCCCATGGCGCTCGGCGCGAACAACGCCGAGCGCCACCCACTGCCGAGCAGATCCATGAACATGACCCCACGCGAAATCGTCTCCGAACTCGACCGCTACGTCATCGGCCAGGCCGATGCCAAGCGCGCCGTGGCCGTGGCGCTGCGCAACCGCTGGCGCCGCCAGCAGGTGGCCGAGCCGCTGCGCCATGAAATCACGCCGAAGAACATTCTGATGATCGGCCCCACCGGCGTCGGCAAAACCGAGATTGCCCGCCGCCTGGCGCGGCTGGCGAACGCGCCCTTCATCAAGATCGAAGCGACCAAGTTCACCGAGGTCGGCTATGTCGGGCGCGACGTCGACACCATCGTGCGCGATCTGGTGGACATCGCCGTGAAGCAGGTGCGCGAGCAGGCCATGCAGGCGCATCGCGCCCGCGCCGAGGACGCTGCCGAAGACCGCATTCTCGACGTGCTGCTGCCGCGCCCGCGCGACGCCGCCGGCCAGCCCCTGCCCACGTCGGACGAGAACACGCGGCAAATTTTCCGCAAGCGCCTGCGCGAAGGCCAGCTCGACGACAAGGAGATCGAGCTGGATGTCGCCCAGCCCCAGGCGACGATGAACATCATGACCCCGCCCGGCATGGAGGACATGGCCGAGCAGATCAAGGGGATGTTCGCCGGCATGGGTCAGAGCCGCACCCAGCGCCGCAAGCTCAAGGTGCGCGAAGCGCTGCGCCTGCTGGTCGATGACGAGGCGGCCAAGCTGGTGAACGAAGACGAGATTCGCAGCCAGGCAGTGCAACGCGTGGAGCAGAACGGCATCGTCTTCCTCGACGAGATCGACAAGATCGCCTCGCGCGGCAACGCCCAGGGAGCCGATGTCTCGCGCCAGGGCGTGCAGCGCGACCTGCTGCCGCTGGTGGAAGGCACCACGGTGAGCACCAAGTACGGCATGGTGCGTACCGACCATGTGCTGTTCATCGCCAGCGGCGCCTTCCACGTTGCCAAACCCTCGGACCTGATTCCGGAGTTGCAGGGACGCTTCCCCATTCGCGTGGAACTGCAAAGCCTCTCGGTGGACGATTTCGTCGCCATCCTCACCGCCACCGATGCCAGCCTGGTGAAGCAGTACGAGGCCCTGCTCCACACCGACGGCGTGAGCCTGCAGTTCGCCTCCGACGGCATACGCCGCCTGGCTGAGGTGGCGTATGCGGTGAACGAGAAAACCGAGAACATCGGCGCCCGCCGTCTGCACACCGTGATGGAACGCTTGCTGGAGGATGTGTCGTTTCAGGCTGACGGCAGCAAGCCGCATACCCTGACGATCGACGCGACCTTCGTCAACCAGCGTCTGAACGAGATCGCCGCCGACGAAGACTTGTCGCGCTTCGTGCTCTGAGGTGAGTGCCCTCAAGATACATGCCGGGCCGCCCCGAGTGTTTCTTGAGCTCCTCGGGGGGCCTGACGCGACGCGGCAGGTTTGGGCGCGCCAAGACAACACAGAACCAGTCCCGCGTGCGCATCGCATCCCCGCCTCGGGCGGTCTGCGGCGTTGCAAATCCGCGCCATGGCTTGGACTATGGCTGTGGTTTGCGCCTTGCATCCCATCCCGATGCGCGGCGCGCTGCATCACGGGAACTTGTTCAGCGTCGCCCTAAGCCCGCAGCGCCAAATCGGGCCGCAGCAACCCGCGCTGCTGGGCAATGCACAGCAGGCCCTCGAACACCAGATGGTCCACGGTCTGATGCGGCAAGCCCAGCGCCAGTTCCAGCTTGGGCGCTGCGCCGCCGGTCAGCAGCACCACGGGTACCCTGCCCTCCAGGCGGCTCAACCGCTCGTGCATTTGCCGTGCGGCGCCTGATATGGCCAAGGCGCCGCCGCTCATCAGCGCGTCGCTGGTGTTGTTGGGGAACTCGCGCAACGCGCCTTCGGGCACGTTCAGCCCCGCGGTCCCCATTTCCAGCGCCTTGAGCATCAGCCCGAATCCGGGCAGGATGACGCCGCCGAGAAAGCGCCCATCCGCCGCCAGGCAGTCGATGGTCACGGCCGTGCCCACGCTCACAACCAGCACCGGCTCGGCGCGATGTCGCGCCCTGGCCCCCATCAGCGCCGCCCAGCGGTCGGCCCCGAGCAGGCCAGGATTGGTGTAGCCGTTGCGCACGCCGCATTGCTGCGGCGGCGAGTGGATCCAGTCGCAGCGCAAACCCAGGCTGGCGAGTTGCGCTTCCACCCGCGCCGTGGCCACGACCCCGGCTACGGCACAGCCAATGGCCGCCTGCGGCCTGGGATGAGCCTGAAGCTCCTTGCCGAGCTGCTCGATGGACTGTTGCGGCATGGCCCCGTGCGCCAGGAGTTCAGGCTCCGGCGCCGCGCGCCCACCCGCCCAGATGCCCCACTTGAGACGGGTGTTGCCGATGTCGAGCAGAAGGAGATGAGTCATAGGAAGTACAGGCGAAGTCCCGTGCACCATACCAGAGCCGCAATCCGAGTAAATGTCGCATGACGCGTGCACAAGGACCTGGATTCGAGTCGATCAATCGTTACAGACAGCGTCTCAGGCTGACAAGTCATCCGTGAAAACCCTTGCCGCTCATGCCCGCGTTGGCCCCCTATGCCGATGTGCATCAATATGGTTTCGTTGGCTTGTCCAGCCTCGGCTGGTTGGCCTATATGGTGCTCTGGGTGCTGCAAGCCCTGGTGTTCTGGAAGGGGATGGAGGCCGTGCGGATCTTCATCGACTGGGCCGGCCCGGCGGTTTGTGTGGTGATGTTTGCTCTCGCCTTTTACCTGGTGTCCAAAATGGGCCTGTCGAACATCAATATGGATCTCGGTTCGGTCAAGTTCACCTGGCTCATCGATTGCGGTATGGCCGCGGTGCTCTACGTTGCCATCAACCGCAGTTCCCCCACATGAAAAAACCATGAAGATCCTGATTGTCAATCCCAATTCCACCGCCAGCATGACTCACAAAATCGGCGAGGTGGCTGCCCGCATCGCCGCACCGGGAACGACGGTCAGGGCGGTGAATCCGCCGGACTCTCCAGCGTCCATCGAGTGCTACACCGAAGAGGCATTGTGTGTGCCTGGCCTGCTGCGCTGCATTCAGGAAGGCGAGGCTCGGGGCTATGACGGCTACGTCATCGCCTGCTTCGGCGATCCGGGCCTTGACGCCGCACGCGAGCAGGCCCGCGGCCCGGTGATCGGCATAGCCGAAGCCGCCATGCACGCCGCCTGCATGGTGGCCAACTCCTTCAGTGTCGTCGCCACCCTGGAGCGTACCGTCGGCATGGCCTGGCATCTGGCGGAGTCACTTGCCACCCTGAGCCTTCGCATCAGCAAACTCGGCGACTGGGCAACGCCGCCAGCCAAGCCGGAATGCGGCCTCTCTTCAGGGCCAAGTCGCTGATCGACCGGCCATCTCAAGCATTGCACCGCTGGGGCGCCGCCTGCTGCGTCTGAATGCGTTGGTGTTCGCAGCCACATTCATCGCCTTTTCGGTAGTTCGCCGCAGAAAGCAGGCATTTCGGAACGTCACGGAATCCGCTACATTGCCAAATTGAAGTATACGTCAATCACAACCCCTGCCGCGACAAGCCGTAGGTGATGCCGATGAACACCGAAGCGCGCGGTGCGATGCACGCCGTGCCCAAGGAGACCGCGATGACCGACCTGTCCGACGCCAAAGTGCTGGCCGCCTACCGTCCGCAGCAGCGGCTGCGCTTTGTCACAGCCGCGGCGCTGTTCGACGGGCACGACGCGGCCATCAACATCATGCGGCGCATCCTCATCGGCATGGGCGCGGAGGTGGTGCATCTCGGCCACAACCGCTCGGTCGATGACATCGTCACCGCCGCCATTCAGGAAGATGCGCACGGCATCGCCATTTCCAGTTACCAGGGCGGGCATGTGGAATTTTTCCGCTACATGATCGACCGGCTGCGCTCGCAGGGCGCGGGGCATATCCAGGTGTTCGGCGGCGGCGGCGGAGTGATCGTGGCCGACGAAATCGCCGCGCTGCAAGCCTATGGCGTGACCCGTATCTACAGCCCCGAGGACGGCCAGCGCCTGGGGCTACAGGGCATGATCGGCGACATGCTGATGCGCGCAGACAAGGCGCTGCCCGCGCTGGACAGCAAACAGGCGCTGCAGGCGCTTGGGGCGGATGCAAGCGTGCTGGCGCGCGTCATCACCCAACTCGAAAATGGGACGACCGACGCTGCGCTGCTGCGCGACCTGCACGCCATGGCCGAAGCCGCGCATGGCGTGGTGTTGGGCGTGACGGGCACCGGCGGCGCCGGCAAGAGCAGCCTGGTGGACGAACTGATTCGCCGCCTGCGGCTCGATCAGGACGACGCCCTGCGCATCGGCGTGATCAGCATCGACCCCTCGCGGCGCAAGAGCGGCGGCGCGCTGCTGGGCGACCGCATCCGCATGAATGCCATTGGCCCGTGGGCCAGCGGGCGAGGGGTGTTCATGCGCAGCCTCGCCACACGCGAGGCAGGCAGCGAAATCAGCAAGGCGCTGCCCGACGTGATCGCCGCATGCAAGGCGGCGGGCTTCGATCTCATCATCGTCGAAACCTCCGGCATCGGCCAGGGCGACGCCGCCATCGTGCCGCATGCCGATGCCAGTCTGTACGTGATGACACCAGAATTCGGCGCGGCCAGCCAACTCGAAAAAATCGACATGCTCGACTTCGCCGACTTTGTCGCCATCAACAAGTTCGACCGCAAGGGCGCGATGGATGCGCTGCGCGACGTGGCCAAGCAGTTGCAGCGCAACCGCGAAGCGTGGACCACCAAGCCCGAAGAGCTACCCGTGTTCGGCACCATGGCCAGCCGCTTCAACGACGACGGCGTGACTGCGCTGTATCAGGCCATCAAGCCGCGTCTGGCCGAGCACGGCCTCAGGTTCAAAGAGGGACGTTTGCCGATTGTGGCCACCCGCCACAGCACCCACCAGACCCCCATCGTTCCCGCCGCGCGTGGCCGCTACCTGGCCGAAATTGCCGATAGCGTGCGCAGCTATCACCACAGCGTCGACGCGCAGGCGGCACTCGCACGCGAAGCGCAGCAGTTGCGCGCCAGCGGCCGCATGCTGCGCGCGGCCAACCCCACCAAGGTCGCCGCGATCGAAGCCGTCACCGATCTGGCGGAACAACGCGAGACGAAAATGCTGCCCGCTGCGCGCAAGCTGCTGGCGATGTGGCCGCAGATGCAGCAGGCCTACGCGGGCCGTGAATACGTGGTGAAGATCCGCGACCGTGAAATTCGTACCGCCCTCACCCACACCACGCTGTCAGGCACCACGGTGCGCAAAGTCGTGCTGCCGAAGTACGAAGACCACGGCGAGGTGCTGCGCTGGCTGATGCGCGACAACGTACCCGGCAGCTTTCCCTACACCGCGGGCACCTTTGCGTTCAAGCGCAGTGGTTCTGGTCAAGGCAGCGAAGACCCCACCCGCATGTTCGCCGGCGAAGGCGACCCGTTCCGCACCAACCGCCGCTTCAAGCTGCTCTCCGCAGGCATGCCCGCCAAGCGCCTGTCCACCGCCTTCGACTCGGTGACGCTCTACGGCGCCGACCCCGACCGCCGCCCCGACATCTACGGCAAGGTGGGCAACTCGGGCGTGAGCATCGCCACGCTCGACGACCTCAAAGCGCTGTACGACGGTTTCGATCTGTGCGACCCTGCCACCAGCGTGAGCATGACCATCAACGGCCCCGCACCGACCATCCTGGCGATGTTCCTGAACACCGCCATCGACCAGCAACTGGCCAAATTCCAAGCCGACAACGGCCGCGAACCGACCGACGACGAGGCGCAGAAAATCCAGGCCTGGGTGCTGGAAAACGTACGCGGCACGGTGCAGGCCGACATCCTGAAAGAAGACCAGGGGCAGAACACCTGCATCTTCTCCACCGAGTTTTCGCTCAAGGTCATGGGCGATATTCAGGAGTATTTCGTGCACCACAAGGTGCGCAATTTCTACTCGGTGAGCATCAGCGGCTACCACATCGCCGAGGCCGGGGCCAACCCCATTTCGCAGCTCGCCTTCACGCTGAGCAACGGCTTCACCTTCGTCGAGGCGTATCTGGCGCGGGGCATGCACATCGACGATTTCGCCCCCAACCTGAGCTTCTTTTTCAGCAACGGCATGGACCCGGAGTACAGCGTGCTGGGCCGGGTGGCGCGACGCATCTGGGCTGTGGCGATGCGCGACAAATACGGCGCGAACGAGCGCAGCCAGAAGCTCAAATACCACGTGCAGACCAGCGGTCGCAGCCTGCATGCGCAGGAAATTGCGTTCAACGACATTCGCACCACCCTGCAAGCGCTGATCGCCATTTACGACAACTGCAACAGCCTGCACACCAACGCCTACGATGAGGCCATCACCACGCCCACGGAAGAAAGCGTGCGCCGGGCGATGGCGATACAGCTCGTCATCAACCGCGAGTGGGGGCTGGCCAAGTGCGAGAACCCGAACCAGGGTGCGTTCATCATCGAGGAACTCACCGACCTCGTGGAAGAAGCCGTGCTCAAGGAGTTCGAGGCCATTGCCGACCGTGGCGGGGTGCTGGGGGCGATGGAAACCGGTTACCAGCGCGGCAAGATTCAGGAAGAGAGCATGCATTACGAAATGCTCAAGCACACCGGCGAGTTGCCCATCGTCGGCGTCAACACCTTCCGCAACCCGCATGGCGACACGGTGTCGGCTCACCTCGAACTGGCACGCTCCACCGAGGACGAAAAAGAGTCGCAGCTGCGCCGCCTGGCCGACTTCCACCAGCGCCACGCCGGCGCAGCGCCGGCCATGCTGCAGGCGCTGCAACAGGCGGTGATCGATAACCGCAATGTGTTCGCCGTGCTGATGGACGCGGTGCGCGTATGCAGCCTGGGGCAGATCACCACCGCACTGTTTGAAGTCGGCGGGCAGTACCGGCGCAACATGTAGTTCCCCAACCAAGAATCGAGGAAACAACCATGATTCACATCCTGGCACGCATTCGCGCAGCTCTGCTCGGATTGGTGAAACACACAAGGCAGGAACCCGGCTGCAAGCTCGGCACGCTGTTCCAGCGCGAAGATGAACCAACAGTTTTCATGACCGTGGAGCAGTGGCTCGACCAAGCCAGCGCCGATGCCCACTTGCGCAGTGCGCATATTGCAGCAGCCATGGTGCAGGCGGGTCCGCACTTGGCCGCAGCTCCCGAAATTCACCAATACACCGCATTGGCTTGATCTGGGGCGCTCGACACATCAAGGCTCAAATCATGGCCAGTGGCTGCTTGCCTCGTGGCGAGGGAAAGAGCTGATCGATGGCTTTGCAGGTGGCCGCGTCCAAGGTTGTCGAGGCAGCGGCCAGGTTGTCGCGCAGGTGTTGCTGGCTGCCTGCTTTGGGGATGGCCATCACCCCAGGCTGCCGCAACACCCAGGCCAGAGCGAGTTGTGCCGCGCTGAGCCCCAGCGCTTGAGCCAACGCAGCCAGGCGCGTGTCGTGTGCGAGTTTGCCTTCGTCCAATGGGCTGTAGGCCATCAGCGGCATGCGCTGGCTTTGCATCCAGGGCAGCAAGTCGAATTCGACGCCACGACTGCTGGCGGCGTAATAAACCTGGTTCGTCGCGCAATGGGTACCGCCGCCCAGTCGCAGCAGTTCGTGCATGTCCTGCAGGTCGAAATTGCTCACGCCCCAATGGCGGATCTGCGTATTTCAGCCCATCGTGGACGGCATTTCAGGCTGATGGTGGACGGGATTTCAACGTAGTGGTGGACGGCGTTTCAGTCTGATCGTGGACGCTGTTTCAGCGCCATCGTGGACGAAGGGGGTTGCGCACAGGTGATTTTTGACCGGGATAGGCTGGCCGCTTTTTGCGGTTCCAGCCAATGCCAACAAATAGAGTCATCATGCGCCGTATCCGAGAGGCATTGCGCCTGCACCTGCAGGCAGGCTTGAGCTACAACGAGGTTGGCCGCGCGCTCAAGATTTCCAAGAGCGTGGTGGGCAAGTACGTCTCCCTGGCCAAGGTCGCTGGCGTCGATTGCGCCGTGGCCGATGGCCTCGATGACGCTGAGCTGGAGTCACGGCTATACCGCCCGGCGGTGCCACGAGCGAGCCACCAACTGGCCCCCGACTTCGGCCTGATCCACCAGGAACTCAAGCGACCCGGTGTCACGCTGATGCTGCTGTGGGAGGAATACGCCACCGGCAACGCACTGGCCTACAAGTACACCAGCTTTTGCGTCAAGTACCGCGAGTTCGCCAAGACCCAGGCACGCTCAATGCGGCAGATCCACATCGCCGGCGAGAAGCTGTTTGTCGATTACGCCGGTTCCACCGTTCCCATCATCGACGCCACCACGGGCGAGATCACCCAGGCCCAGATCTTCGTGGCCACACTGGGCGCATCGAACTACACCTACGCCTGCGCCACGCCGCGTCAGACCACCACCGACTGGATCGTGGCCCAAGTCCAGGCGCTGGAGTTCTTCGGCGGGGCTCCGAGACTGATCGTGCCCGATCAGACTCGCGCGCTGATCCGGCGCCCTGACCGCTACGACCCCGAGCCCAATCGCAGCTACGAGGAGTTCGCCAAGCATTACGGCTGCGCCATCCTGGCCGCTCGACCCGCGCATCCGCGTGACAAACCCAAAGTCGAGGGCTCGGTGCTGCTGGTGCAGCGCTGGATCCTGGCGCGGCTGCGCAACCGGCGCTTCTTCACCTTGCACGAGCTCAACCAGGCTATTCGCCTGCTGCTGCTCGATCTCAATCAGCGGCCGTTCAAGAAGCTGCCAGGCTGCCGACGCAGCGCCTTCGCGCAACTGGATGCGCCAGCGTTGCGGGCGCTGCCGGCAGAGCGCTTCGTCATCAGTCGCTGGAAGACGGTGAAGGTCAACATCGACTACCACGTCGAGTTCGAGGGCCACTACTACAGCGTGCCACACCGCTTGGTCGGCGCTCGGCTGGATGTGCGCGTCACCGCAGCGCTACTGGAGTGTTTCGCGTCGAACCAGCGCGTGGCCTGCCACGCCGTGAGTACCGTGCGCGCAGGCTTCACCACGGCGCCAGAGCATATGCCGGCCTCACACCGGGCTCACCTGGAGTGGACACCGGCCAAGCTGATTGCCTGGGGTGAGCGCATCGGCCTGAGCACCGCCGCGCTGGTGACGTGGCAACTGGAGCGGCGCCCGCACCCCGAGCAGGGCTACCGCGCCTGCCTGGGCCTTCTGGCGCTGGCGCGCAAGTACACCCCTGAGCGCCTGGAGGCCGCGTGCACCCGCGCCATGGCCATCCGCGCGCCCACGCTGCGCAGCGTGACCAACATCCTCAAGTGCGGCCTGGACAGCCAACCTGCGCTGTTCACCTCAGCGGCCAACCCGGTCATTGAGCACGAGAACGTGCGCGGCCCCGACTACTACCACTGACCCCAACCCCCAACCCCCAACCCCCAACCCCCAACCCCCAACCCCTTAACCGAGGACCCATCCCATGCTGAGCGAACACACCCTGGATCAACTGCGCGCCCTGCACCTGGACGGCATGGTGCGAGCCATCGAAGACCAGGCCACCAGCACTGCCGCGCACGAACTGCCCTTCGACGACCGGCTGACCATGCTGGTGCAAAGCGAGATCGCCTGGCGCGATGACCGGCGCGTAGCCCGACTTCTCAAGGCTGCCAAGCTCAAGGTGAGCGCGGCCTGTATCGAAGACATCAACTGGCGTGCCAGCCGTGGGCTGGACCGCGGCCTGATCACCGCGATGGCCGGCGGCGACTGGCTTCGCCATGCTCGCAATCTGCTCATCACCGGCGCCACCGGCAGCGGCAAGACCTGGCTGGCCTGCGCACTGGCGCATCAGGCCGCACGCAGCGGCTTCTCGGTGCTGTACGTGCGGGCCGCCCGGCTGTTCGACGAGTTGCAGGTGGCGCATGGCGACGGCAGCTTCGCTCGGCGCCTGACGCAGCTCGCCAGGCTGGACCTGTTGGTCATTGACGACTTCGCCATCTCGCCCATGGGTGCACCTGAACGCAACGACTTGCTGGAGTTGCTGGACGACCGCATAGGGTCCCGATCCACGCTGATCACCAGTCAGTTGCCGGTCAAGGATTGGCACACCGACCTCAACGACCCGACGCTGGCCGATGCCATCCTCGACCGCGTTGTGCACAGCAGTCACAAAATCGTGCTCAAGACCACGAAGTCCATGCGCGAGTCGACCGAGGGGGGTGCCTGCGGCGCCCTGGCAGGGACCTGAAGATTTGAAGCGATAAAACCGCGCTCAAACCAATCCCGACACCAGCACCACGCCAGACCGTTTCAGGCTGATCGTGGACGATTACGCTACAGTCACACCAGTTCCTGCGCGCTTCCCCAGCGCCGCCACGGCAACATCGTTTCGCCGTCCACGATCAGCCTGAAACAGGCGTCCACGATCGCTGAAATACGCAGCGGATCCGGCCCGAAGCCACCAGACGGGTGAATCCTTCCAGCGTCTCTTCCAGGGGCACACTGCCGCGCCAGTGCAACAGGTACAGATCGATCTGGTCCAAGCCGAGCCGGCGCAGACTGCGCTCGCAAGCAGCCTGCACTCCAGCTGCGCTGGCGTTGTGCGGATAGACCTTGCTGACCACAAGCACTTGCTCGCGCTTGACCACGCCCTCATGCATGGCACCGGCCAGGGCCTCGCCCACCACGCGCTCGGCACCGCCCTCGCCATACATCTCGGCGGTATCCAACACGCGGTAGCCGAGTTCCAGCGCACGGCGCACGGCGGCGATTTCGCTGGCATGGCGTGCCGTGTCTTCACCGAAGCGCCATGTACCCAGGCCGAGCGCGGGCCACTGCTCTCCACTCTCAAGTTGTACGAGGTTCATCGGTTCATGCCCCAAGCCGGTGGCGCGCATTCCACAAGGCCAACAACAAGAGAAACACCACCAGCCCGACGACGAAACCGATCAGGCCCTGCAGCAACGCATTGGTGCGCCGTTGTTCCTGCAACAACTGGCGCGTCAGCTCGCGCTCGACTGGCTGTTGCGCTTGTTCCAAGGCGTGATGAACCAAGCGAGGCAAGGCCGGGAAGTACTGGGCGAAGCGTGGCGCCTCTTTTTGCAGGTGATCGCGCAAAGCGCGCCAGCCAACCTGGCTTTGCATCCAGCGCTTGAGGAAGGGCTGGGCGGTATTCCAGAGATCCAGGTCGGGGTCGAGCTGACGTCCGAGGCCTTCGACATTCAGCAGGGTTTTTTGCAACAGCACGAGCTGCGGCTGGATTTCCACCTTGAAGCGGCGCGACACCTGGAACAGGCGCAGCAGAATCTGCCCCAGGGAAATATCTTTCAGCGGACGCTCGAACTGCGGCTCGCACACGGTGCGAACAGCGGCCTCCAGCTCGTCCACACGCACCTCGGCCGGCACCCAGCCGGATTCGAGATGCAGCTCAGCCACGCGCCGGTAATCGCGCCGGAAAAAGGCGATGAAGTTTTGCGCCAGATAGTCTTTGTCGAACTCTGACAGGGTGCCGATGATGCCGAAGTCCAGCGCGATATACCAGCCAAAAGTTTCGGGCGCGAGACTGACCATGATGTTGCCCGGATGCATGTCGGCATGGAAAAAACCATCGCGAAACACCTGGGTGAAAAAGATCTCGACCCCGCTCTGCGCCAGCTTGTGGATGTCCACACCGGCCTCACGCAAGCGGTCGATCTGACTGATAGGCACGCCATGCATGCGCTCCATCACGATCACGCTTTCGGTGCAGAGATCCCAGACCATCTGCGGAATCAGGACCAGGCCCAGGCCGTCCATATTGCGGCGCAGTTGCGCCGCGTTGGCCGCTTCGCGAACGAGGTCAAGCTCATCGTGCAGATATTTATCGAACTCGGCCACCACTTCGCGCGGCTTGAGGCGCTTGCCGTCGGACCAGGCGCGCTCAACCCAGGCGGCCAGGGTTTGCATCAACTCCAGGTCCTGGTCGATGATTTTGCGCATGCCAGGTCGCAGCACCTTGACCGCCACCTCGTGTCCACCCTGCTCCGCCGGCAGCATCGCGAAATGCACTTGGGCGATGGAGGCGCTGGCAACCGGTGTGCGATCGAAACTGGCAAACAGCTGCGACAACGGCTGACCCAAGGCCTGCTCGATCAGCATCACGGCCTGATCGGAGTCGAACGGCGGGACGCGATCCTGCAGCTTGGCGAGTTCGTCGGCGATATCGGTGGGCAGAAGATCGCGCCGGGTGGACAGCATCTGTCCGAACTTGACGAAGATCGGCCCCAGACTTTCCAGCGCCAGGCGCAGGCGCTGCCCACGCGGCGCATCGAGCTTGCGGCCAACGGCAAGAATGCGCGCCAGGAGCCGCAGCCAGCGATGGCGAAAGCCGCTGAGCACGAGCTGATCAAGTCCGTAGCGATGGGCAACGGTGGCAATGCGCAACAAACGCAGGAGGCGGCGCATCCCTCAGTTCCGCGCCGTTGTATCGGTGCGGCGCACGAGCATTTGAACGCGCTTGTCGAGCCTGGCCGTCGCGTCACGCAATTGCGCCAATTCGACACTGCAGGCCGTGTACTCGGCGCGGCCAACCAGTGCGCGTGGCGCCTCGGCCAGCCAGTCCTTGGTGTCGGCTTCGACTTGCCGGCGTAGGCGTCGCCCCTGGGCTAGCATTCCTCGCCCGGCGCGTACCAGCCGATGCGCAGCTAGGTCGCCGAGAAGTTGGGCAAGGTCATCTTCCGCATCCCAGCGCAGATGGCCGAGCAGCCAGGAGACCGCCTGGGCAAATTCGGCATCGCCCGTGATGCGCACTCCCGCCAGCCCCAGTGCTTGTCCGCGCCATTGAGCCGCCAAAACGGCGCTGACGTCGATATCGAGCCTGAGCTCAGAAGGCTGAGCCACCTCCTGGGTCGGCCCCGGTGCAAACCCGCCCGCCGGGGATATCTGCAATACGGCACTTCGACCGGCAACATGCAGGGCCAGGTGCTTGCCGATGTGCGCTCGCATGCGTTCCTCAGCCTGCGGCTCTTGGCGGATGAGGTGGTTGATGGCTTGGGTCACATGCAGCACAGCGCGTTGCTGCATGCGGTCTGGCCACTGCAAAGTTGGGCTTGGGTCTGTGCTGGACATAGGAAGTGTGCAATCCGGCGATCATTCTAGGAGTCTGGAGTAACCCCAGAGCAGCAAGCCAGCGTTGCGCCACATGTCGCGTACCAAGTACATGCCGAGCCAAATCCGAAGCCCTGTGGAACTCTGGAGAAGACATCACCCTAAGCCGCTCAAGACTGGCTTGCGACGTCCAGCAAAGATCAAGGGCGCATGGCCATTCTGGCCATGCGCCCTTGAGTCATCTCGGTACCCGAAGAATGGGCCCGACTAGGAATGTCAATCCCGAACTGGTCGGCGAAAACGTTGCGGCCTGGACAACGGGTTCAGGCCAGCTGTTGAATTCCGGCCAGCAGCCAACCCCCATTGCCGGAAACCGGCTTGACCAGATTCCACACCTCGCGCACGGGCTGCGCACCACCCCAGCTTTCCTCGCGGACCAACCCGGAGAATTCGACGCTGGCGAGGTATTCACCGCCCAACTCCTGCAGATCGAGCAGCACGGCTTCGAGCGTGACCACATCGGTCTGATTCTGCGCACCCCCACGCTGTTCGATCTCAGCCTTGAGCTGCGCGAAGAATTCCGGCGTGCTGTACGACTCGATGCCGTGCAAGTCGCCTGCATCCCACGCCTTCTGCAGTTGGTAGTAATGCTCGCGCGCCTTGTTCAGGAATGCACGTTGATCGAAGTCTGCCGGAATCGAGCCCTGAGCCGTGGCGGCGCTTCCAACTGGGGCTTGCATCCCCTCGAAACGCTGTGGGGGTAGATAGGACTCCGACCCGAGTTGGGCCGCGTCATAAGCACCACGCGGCATTCCGGCCGGTTGCGGCATGGATGAGGCGCCAGAACGGCGGAAAAGTCGGAGCAGGAACATCCCCACGACCACCGCCAAGCCTGCGATCAGCAGTGCTGTGACGAACGAGGCCAGGCCTGCGCCCAGGCCGAAGGCGTGGAACAACGCTGCCAGCCCGATGCCGGCCGCCAAGCCGCCGAGCATGCCGCCCCAACGACTGGCAGGGCGTGGGGTGGCTGCCGCAGGTGCGACAGCCTGCCGTGGCGCCACGGCAGGGGCGGGTGTGGCCTGCTGACGTTGCAGCAATCCACTGTTTTGACGCCCCAGGGTTTTGCCGCCTCCCATGCGCTTGGCTTGTGCCTCGGCCGCGAAAAGAGTGGAGGCCAGCACGAGGCTGACGCCGAGAACGAGAAGGGTCCAATGCTTGTTCATGATCATGCCCGGTTGTGGATGCCTACATTTTGTTACTAAAACCACCGGAAAAGTTCACGCATCCCGAAAAAATTATGTTCCCTCAAGCCTTGAGGCCAATATGCAACGCGACGACTCCAGCCGAAAGGTTATACCAGTCGACCTTGGCGAATCCGGCCTCGAGCATCAGAGTCTTCAAGCTGGCTTGATCCGGGTGCTGGCGGATGGATTCAGCCAGGTAGCGGTAACTGTCGGCATCACCCGCGACCCATTGTCCAAGGCGTGGCAGTATGCGGAAGGAGTACCAGTCATAGATGCCGCGCAGCGGTCCCCAGGGACGAGAAAACTCGAGCACCAGCAATTTTCCGCCTGGCTTGAGCACGCGGCGCATTTCCGCCAGCGCAAGGTCCTTGTGGGTCATGTTGCGAAGGCCAAAAGCCACGCTCACGCGGTCAAAACTGCCATCGGGAAATGGCAGGACTTCGGCGTCGCAGAGCGCTGCCGGCACACACAAGCCTGCATCTTCCAGCTGGGTTCGCCCCTCGGCCAGCATGGCACCATTGATGTCGGTCGACACCACCATGCCGCCCGGTTCGACTTGCGGCGCGAATGCACGGGCCAAGTCACCAGTGCCCGAGGCGATGTCGAGCACACGATGCCCGGGACGCACGGCTGCCAGCGCCACGGTGAAGGCTTTCCAGCCCCGGTGGAGGCCGGCACTCATCAAGTCATTCATCAGGTTGTAGCGGGGCGCGACCGAGTCAAAGACCTGCGCCACGCGTTGCGCCTTTTCACGCTCGGCCACGGTCTCGAAGCCAAAGTGTGTAGTTGCTTCACCGGACTCAATGGCCATGGTGCGCTCCATGCCCACAGCCACCGCTCGATGGGGCATCAGCCGTCACCATTGCGGCATCGCGGTCCACTTGAGCCGCGGCAAGTCGCTCCAGGTAGTCACTCCACAACTGCGACTGCTCCGAACCCAGGAAATACAAATATTCCCAGGTGAAGATGCCCGTGTCGTGACCGTCGGAAAAAGTCGGTTGCACGGCGTAATTGCCCACGGATTCCAGCTGATTGATCAAGACATCGCGTTTCCCTGTCTGCAGGGTTTCCTGGCCGGGGCCGTGTCCACGCACCTCGGCTGAAGGCGAATACACCCGCAGCAGTTCGAACGGAAGCCGAAACACCGCGCCATCATCGAAGGCGATTTCCAGATCGCGCGACTGGCGGTGAACCGTCAATTGCGTTGGGTGTGGGACTGTGTGAGCCATGAACTTGAACCTTTGTCGTGCAGACTTGCAATAGCGAATTATGCGTCTGCGTCCATGCGCGTGTACGCCAACAGCCGTCGGACTGCTGGAGCGTTCGAAAGACACGCTCATGCGGCTGCGCAACGGCGCGACAAGCCAACTGCACTTTTGCAAGGCTGAGAACTCTGCCGGGCTGCACGAGTCTGGCGAGCAAAAAAATACCCGGGCAGAGCCCGGGTGAATTGCACACTCCCTGAAAGAGCTGTTTAGAACTCAGTCACATTCTGATACAGAAAGTTTGCATTGTCCAGCCACTCAAACCCGGTAGCGATGCAATATCGAGGTTCTATTTGCAGGGTTTTTTGGTGCCGCTTGTCTGACTCGAACAGACGACCTATCGCTTACAAGGCGATTGCTCTACCAACTGAGCTAAAGCGGCAGGGACTTCCCTGGTGAAACGGCGACTTCGGGTTGCGATCTCAAACGTTCACTTCACGCGCTTGAGATGTCCCCCGGAAGGCCGCGGGGGGGGATCAGCCGGCGGCTCGCCCTCGGCCTTGGATGCATCGACTGAGCGGGAAGCTTGCTCAGGGATCTCTGCGGCGGCTTGAGTGCTGTCGGGCACGGCATGAAGATGGCTTGCTGGCGCTGTCTCAGGCGTCTGCGCATCTTCGCCTTCGACTGAGCCGGCGGCAGCAGGATCACCAGCGCCGGATTCGGGCATGGGAAACGCCATGCCCTGCCCATTCTCGCGGGCGTAGATCGCAGTGACGTGGCTCACGGGCACGAGTATGTCGCGGGCAACTCCGCCGAAGCGCGCCTTGAAACGCACGTCGTCATGTCCGATCTTCAGGCCCGTGGTCGCGCCGAAACTGATGTTGAGCACAATTTCGCCATTCTTGACATGCTCGCGCGGCACCCGCACCTGGCTGTCCACGTGAACTGCCAGGTAGGGTGTCAGTCCGTTGTCGGTGCACCATTCGTAGAGGGCGCGCAACAGGTAGGGCTTGGTCGAACTTGGATTTTCAGCCGAGTTGGTCATGACTCTTCCTGCTGCCGGAATTACTTGCGCATGACCTTTTCCGAAGGCGTGAGCGCCTCGATGTAGGCAGGGCGCTGAAAAATGCGCTCGGCATACTTGGAAAGCGGTGCGGCTGATTTGGGCAGATCGATGCCATAGTGGTCCAAGCGCCAGAGCAGGGGCGCGATGGAGACGTCGAGCATGGAGAAATCGTCACCCAGCATGAAACGATTCTTGGTAAAAATCGGCGCCAGCTGGGTCAGGCGGTCACGAATCGCGGTCCTGGCCTTTTCCATGGCCTTCTCATTGGCTTTGCTGGCACGAGACTCGAGCGTGGAGACGTGCACGAACAATTCCTTTTCAAAATTGAACAGGAACAAACGCACCCGGGCACGCGCCACCGGGTCACCCGGCATGAGCTGGGGATGCGGAAAACGCTCGTCAATGTACTCGTTGATGATGTTGGATTCGTACAGGATGAGGTCACGCTCGACCAGAATGGGCACCTGGCCATAGGGGTTCATGACGTTCACATCTTCAGGTTTGTTGAAGAGATCGACATCACGAATCTCGAAATCCATGCCCTTTTCGAACAGGACAAAACGGCAACGCTGCGAGAACGGGCAGGTCGTGCCTGAATAAAGCACCATCATGAGAGGCGACTCCTGAAAAAGCGAAGGGAGTGAGCATGCTCACCCCCGCGACAGCCGGCCAAAAAGGCGGGCCTATGGACACTGCTGCCGAGTCCCTGGAGGGACTCGGCTCAACTAACTCACATCTTTCCAGTATTCGGACTTGAGGCGCCAGGTGATGAAGGTGAGCAGGGCCAAAAAGAGCAAGACAATAACGCCCAGTCGTTTGCGTTCGAGTTGGTCCGGTTCGGCCATCCATTGCATGTAGGCCACAAGATCGGCAATCTGTGAATCATACTGCGTCGGGCTCAAACTTCCAGGCGTGAGCTGTTCGTACGCGACAAAGCGCTTGAGTTGGAGGCCCGCGGCGGCTGGGTCTTTCGTGAGCGCAAACTTCGCTGCGCGCTCGCCCTGCAAGGGCCACAACGGGTTGGGCATGGCGACTCCGGGGAGCACCAGGTTGTTCCAGCCCGTCGGGCGCGTGGGGTCGCGGTAAAACGAAAGCAGGTAGGTGTACAGGTAATCGGCGCCAGAACCACGATGGGAGGCCAGTGCCCGCTCGATCACGCTCAGGTCCGGCGGGGAAGCGCCGAACCAGGCCTCGGCCTGGGCTGGCGTCATCGCGACTTTCATCGTGTCCCCGAGCCTGGATTCGCTGAACATCAGGTTTTTCTGCACCTGGTCTGCCGTCAAGCCAATGGCGCGCAAACGCTCGTAGCGCATGTACTTGGCGCTGTGGCAGTTGAGGCAGTAGTTGACAAAAAGCTTCGCACCGTTTTGCAGAGCGAGCAAATCGTTGACCCGGTAGGGAGCATGCTGTAGCGCGATGCTTTCTTGTTCGGCTGCCGCGTGTGCCGTCAAGGCAGCGCAACTCAGCCCCAGTGCGAGCGCCAGGCGCAGCAACCAGCGGAATGGATGGATCATGATCATGCTCAGTGGGGGTGATAGACCAAGCGTTCGGGCACCGCTCTGCACACGCCGAGACGGCTCCACCAGGGCATGAGCCAAAGGAAGCCGAAGTAGATGAAGGTGCAGGTCACCGAGATCCAGTAACCGACGGGAGACGGTTCGGAGATGCCGAAATAGCCGAGCACGATGAAGTCAAGCCCAAACAGAATCAACAGCGAAAAATGCCATTTCGGGCGGTAGCGGATGGACTTGACCGGGGAGTGATCCAGCCAAGGCAGGAAGAACAGCGAGATGACGGCGCCGCCCATCACCAAGACGCCCCAGAACTTGGCATCGACCGTGGCCATGGCCCACAGCAGAAAGGCCATGCCTGCAGCCAGCGCGGCCAAACGCAGGGGGCTGCGCCGCAGGCGCCAGGCTCCCCATAACGCAGCGGCTGCAAGCACGGCCATCCAGAGATGGACAGAGGTGGTGGTGGTGGCCCTCAGCATGGAGTAGAAGGGCGTGAAGTACCAGACCGGGGCGATGTGCGGCGGGGTTTTCAGCGGATCGGCCGGGATGAAGTTGTTGTGCTCCAGGAAGTAGCCACCGAAGGTCGGCGCGAAGAACAGCACGGCACTGAAGATGGTGAGGAAAGCCGACAGCCCGAAGAGGTCGTGCACGGTGAAATAGGGATGGAAGGGAATGCCATCGCGCGGATTGCCGCGGGCGTCCTTGTTGGCCTTGATCTCGATGCCGTCCGGGTTGTTGGAGCCCACTTGATGCAACGCGATGATGTGTGCCCCCACCAGCCCGATGAGCAGCAGCGGTATGGCAATGACGTGGAAGGCGAAGAAGCGGTTGAGCGTGGCGTCGCTCACCACATAGTCGCCACGAATCCACAACGAGAGGTCGGGACCGATGAAGGGAATGGCGGAAAAGAGGTTGACGATGACCTGCGCACCCCAGAACGACATCTGACCCCAGGGCAGGAGGTAGCCGAAGAAAGCCTCGCCCATCAGGCACAGGAAAATGAGACAGCCGAAAATCCACACCAGCTCGCGCGGCTTGCGGTATGAGCCGTAGAGCAGGCCGCGGAACATGTGCATGTAAATGATGACGAAGAACGCCGATGCCCCGGTGGAGTGGATGTAGCGAATCAGCCAGCCCCAGCTCACGTCGCGCATGATGTATTCGACCGAGCCGAACGCCAGTGCGGCATCGGGCTTGTAGTGCATCACCAGAAAAATGCCGCTGATGATCTGGATGGCCAGCACGACGATGGCGAGTGAGCCAAAGTAGTACCAGAAATTCAGGTTCTTCGGCGCGTAATACTCGCTCAGGTGTGCAGCCCAAAGCGCGGAGAACGGGAAGCGGTCGTCGATCCATTGACGCAAGCCGCCGCGTGGAGTTTCGGCAAGCACGCCGGGATCCGGCAAAGTCTGATCAGCCATGGCTTGATCTCCGTTTGGGGCCTTCAGGCCTTGTATTCACCGAGAAGAATTTTTCGGTCGTTGATGTAGTGATACGGGGGCACGGACAAGTTGTCCGGCGCCGGCATGTTCTTGAACACGCGCGCCGCGAGATCGAATTCGGAACCATGGCAAGGGCAGAGGAAACCGCCTTGCCAGTCGCTTGGCAAGGAGGGCTGGGCGCCCGGTGTGAATCGGTCGACAGGCGAGCAGCCCAGATGCGTGCAAATGCCGATGACCACGAGGAACTCGGGTTTGATGGAGCGCCACTGGTTTTGCGCCCAGGCCGGCGTGGGAAAGGCCATGCGTTTGGACAGTGGATCGGCCACCAGCGATTGCGTCACGTTCAGCGAAGCCAGCATCTGCGGCGTGCGGCGCAAGAACCACACCGGTTGCCCCCGCCACAGCACGGTCAGTTTTTCACCGGGACGCAGCTGGCCGATTTCGACTTCGATCGGCCCACCCTCGGCCTTGGCTTTGGCCGATGGCTCCATCGATTCAATAAAAGGGACGGCGGTTGCCGCGCCTGCAAAGCAGGTGGCGGCACCTGTGGCAATCAACCAAATGCGGCGTTGGGAATCCATCGTTTCGGAGCGGTAGTGAAGCGATGGAATTCTGGTCCCCCAGCACGAATTTCGCATTAGGAAAAGCATGTATAAGAACTCACTGATTTAGGGATGATGTATTGCGTTTCATCAATAAACGCCTTGCTGCACCGCAAAAATGCGCTGTGACAGCGGCTGGTCATCTCACGAAATCGACCCAACTTCCATGGGTCGCGACCCGCCAGCCGGGCTTTACAAAGGTGTCCAATCCAAGCGCTGGGCGGTACATTGGGTCACCCTTAACCACTGACTACGGGAGTGACGCGATGAGCTTGCTGACTGATTTCAAGGAGTTTGCCGTCAAAGGCAATGTGATCGATCTGGCTGTTGCCGTGATCATCGGCGGCGCCTTCGGCAAGATCGTCGAAGCCCTGGTGGGCGACATCATCATGCCGGTGGTTGGAGCCATCATCGGCAAGATCGATTTCTCGAATTTTTTTATTCCGTTGGGGACGGTTCCCGCAGGAACGGAAATGACGCTCGCCGCCTTGAAAAAGGCGAACGTTCCTGTGCTGGCCTATGGCGGCTTCATCACCATCGCCATCAACTTTCTGATCTTGGCATTCATCATTTTCATGATGGTCCGGCTCATCAGCAAGCTCAAGCGCGCGCAACCCCCGGCACCTCCCGCAGCCGACCCCGAGGAAATCTTGCTGCTGCGAGACATTCGCGACTCGCTCAGACGCTGAAACCGAACTAGGCGCGGCTGATGAGTTGCCGCGCCATGGCGATGGCACTCACCAGGCTGGCTGGATTGGCGCATCCACGCCCTGCCAGGTCGAATGCCGTGCCGTGGTCCGGGCTGGTACGCACGAAAGGCAAGCCGAGAGTGACGTTCACGCCTGCGTCCAGCCCCATGTACTTCACCGGAATCAGGCCATGGTCGTGCAGCATGGCGACCACCACATCGAACGCGCCCGCATGCCCAGGGGCATTGCGGGCGCGCATGAACACCGTATCGGGCGCATGCGGCCCGCTGGCATCGATTCCCTCGGCTCGGGCCTGCTCGATGGCCGGGGCAAGAATGCGAATCTCTTCATCGCCGAATAAACCGCCCTCACCCGCATGCGGGTTCAAACCCGCCACTGCAATGCGCGGGTGCGCCTGACCCCAGCGCTGTGCGGCTGCGTGCGTGATGCGCAAGGTGTCGAGAACGGCTTCGAACGTGACGGCATCGATCGCCTCGCGAACGCTCATGTGGATGGTCACGAGCACGGTTCGAAGCTCGTCATTGGCCAGCATCATGCGCACCGGCGCGCCCCCCGCCAGATGCTGCAGCAACTCGGTGTGGCCAGGGAAAGGCACACCCGCTGCATGCAAGGCCTCCTTGTGAATGGGCGCCGTGACGATGGCGGCGACCTCGTCGCGCAGCGCCGCTTGCGCGGCGGTGACGATGGCGGCATGCGCCGCCGCGCCGGCGCGTGCATCCACCCGTCCAGGCACAAGGTCGCGCAGCGATCCGGGCTCCAGGCCATGGGCCTGCAGCACGGGGATCACGCCGGGAGGCAGGCCGTGCCATTGCGCCACTTGCTCGATGCGCGCCACGCTCGGCCCCAAGGCCCCGGAAATGTCCAGACGGGCGGCGGCCGCAGCGATGACTTGGGCATCGCCCACCACGACGCAATCCTGCGCCTGCCCCGCGGCGAAGGCCTTGACGATGATTTCCGGGCCGATGCCGGCGGCATCTCCCATGGTGATGGCCAGGGGCTGTGTCGGGTTCATGCCGGATTGTCGATGTCGATGAAGCGGTGCTCGATGCCGAAACTGCGTTCCAGGTGCTCGCCCAGCGCCTGCACGCCGTAGCGTTCGGTGGCGTGGTGGCCGCAGGCGAGATAGGCGATGCCCATCTCGCGGGCGAAGTGCGCCGTGGGCTCGGAAATCTCGCCGCTGATGTAGGTGTTCGCACCGGCGGCATGGGCCTGCTCGACCCAGCCTTGCGCGGCTCCGGTGCACCAGGCCAGGCGGCCGACGCGCGCGGTGGGATCGCCCACCAGCACGGGCGCGCGCTCGAGCTTGCGTCCGAGTTCAGCAGCAAGATCGGCCAGCGTTTCCTGCGCGGGTGCCGAGCCCAGCCAGCCCAGATCCTGTTTGCCAAAACGACCATCGGTCCGCCACCCCATGCGCGCGGCCAATTGGGCGTTATTGCCCACCAGGGGATGCGCGTCCAGGGGCAGGTGATAGGCGAACAAATTGAGGTCAGCCGCCATCAGCGCGGCCAGGCGCTTGCGCTTTTGACCCACCACGCGCGGGTCTTCACCACGCCAGAACCAGCCGTGATGCACGAGGATGGCGTCGGCGCCCTGCCGGGCGGCACGTTCGATCAGCGCGAGATTTGCCGTGACGCCACTGACGACGCGGCGGATGCGCGCCCTGCCCTCGACTTGCAAGCCGTTTGGGCCATAATCCTCAAAGCCATCGGTGCGCAGAAAATCGCGCAGATAGGCGGCCAATTGCTCACGATCGATCATGTTCAGGGAAGGTGGATATGCGCAGGTTTTGGTTGATTTTCGCTCAGGCGACAACGATCGCACTGGGCGTGGTGTTCGCGGTACGGATGCTGGCGCCGCAATGGCTGGAACGCAGCGCCGGCGCTCCTGGCCAAACGGCGGTCTTGCAACTGTTGCAGGCCGCGCCCGGACCGGCTGCCGCGCCTGCGGCGGGCTCCTACAGCGGCGCGGCGCAGAAGGCCATGCCGGCGGTGGTATCCGTCACCACGACGCGTGCCCCCAAGCCGGGCCGGGGATCGCTGTCGGGGCGCTTTTTCGGTGGCTCCGACGCACGCGCCCCCACGGTGGGGCTGGGCTCGGGTGTGATCGTCAGCCCCACGGGCTATGTGCTGACCAACAACCATGTGATCGAGGGTGCGGAGGAAATCGAGGTCAAGCTGGCGGATGGACGCGAAGCCGCCGCTCAGGTCGTGGGGCGCGACCCCGACACCGACTTGGCGGTGCTCAAGATCAAGCTGCGCGATCTGCCCACGCTGGCCTTCGGCGACGAGACCAAGGCGCGTGTCGGCGACGTGGTGCTGGCCATTGGCTACCCCTTCGGCGTCGGGCAGACGGTGACGCAGGGCATCGTCAGCGCTCTCGGGCGTACGCAACTGGGCATCAACACCTTCGAGAACTTCATCCAGACGGACGCTGCCATCAATCCCGGCAATTCGGGTGGGGCGCTGGTGGACGTGAACGGCAATTTGTTGGGCATCAATACCGCGATCTTCTCGCGCTCGGGCGGCTCGCTCGGCATTGGCTTCGCCGTGCCGGCGTCCACCGCGCGCAACGTGCTGCAGCAACTCGTGCAGAGCGGGCATGTGGTGCGCGGCTGGATTGGCGTGGAGCCACAGGACATCAGCCCGCAACTGGCCCAGGCCCTGAGCCTGCCCGTGGCCGACGGAGTGATTGTTGCCGCGGTGTTACGCCACGGACCTGCTGACCGAGCCGGCATGCGCGCGGGCGATGTGGTGCTCGACGTTGCCGGGCAGGCGGTGCGCAACACGGGCCAGTTGCTCAACGCCGTGGCTGCCCTCAAACCCGGTAGCGCCACCGCAGTGCGCATCTTGCGCCAAGGGCATGAGCAGCAACTTCGGGTCAAGATTGGCACCCGCCCGCAAGGGCCAGCCATGCTGCGGGATGAGGAAAGCGGAAGCGCCGGGAGTGGCGCACCCTAGGAGGCGCGTGAGAGAACGCGCGCGCTCAGAAGTTTTCTCAACCTCATCGGAGCAGCCTGAGGGCATTCGGAACGGATCACTTGGCTGCGGCACCTTGGGCTGCAGCAGTGGTCACGAGGCCGGCGGATCCGAATCCTTGGGTTGATCGGCGTCTTCATCGGGCGGCCGTGCGTACTTGCCCAGCACCCGCGATCCGATGATGCCCACCTCGTACAGCAAAATCATGGACACGGCCAACGAGGTTTGCGAAAACACGTCTGGCGGGGTGATGACGGCGGCGATGATGAAGGCCACGACGATGAAGTAACTGCGCCAGGCCTTGAGCTGCTCGATGGTGAGCATGCCGAAACGCACCAGCAGCATCAGCACCACCGGCACCTCGAACGCGGTGCCAAAAGCCATGAACAAGGTGAGCACGAAGCTCAGGTAAGACTCGATATCGGGTGCGGCCGTCACCACCTTGGGCGCCACGTCCTGGATGAAGGTAAACAATCTTCCCAGAACGATGAAATACGCGAAGGCCACGCCCAGGTAAAAAAGAATGGTGCTGATGAACACCAGGGGGACAACCAGTCGTTTCTCGTGCGCATACAATCCCGGCGCGATAAAGGCCCAGAGCTGATACAGCACGACGGGCAGGGCGATCATCAACGCCGTCAGCATGGTCAGCTTGAGCGGCACCAGGAAGGGCGTGATGACGCCGATGGCAATGAGGCCCGAGCCGTGCGGCAGGTGTGCAATGAGCGGCTTGGCGAACAGGTCGAACAAGCCGGAAGGGCCGGGATAGATGGCCAGGATGGCGAAAACGATGCCTATGGCGGCCACAGCGCGGATGAGCCGATTTCTCAGCTCGACCAGATGGGTCACGAAGGGCTGCTCGGCTTCCGGATTCGGGGAGTCGGACGGCTTGGGATCAGTCACGTGTGCGGCAGGAAAGGAGTGCGGGCTTCAGAGGCCGGAGCGGGGACGGTGGCGCGCCACGCGGGCCGCGCCAGACAGGGCGTGACTGCGTACCCGGGCCTGGCGGCGATACCAGAGCGGAACGGCTTGGACGGTGGATTTTTTCAGGCGCTTGGGCTTATGGTTCTCGAAACCCAGACCGTCGCCAATGGAGGGAGCATCGAACGATGTTTGCGATCCGTCCTCCAGGCCTGCGGTGGCTTCCTTCCAGGCCGAGTCGAATTCCTGGCCGACGTCGCCGATGTTCTTGGAAACCGTGTTGTGGATGTCCTGCGCTGCCGACTCGACCGTGGACTTCATGCTGCGCAACTCGTCCAGCTCCATTTGCCGGTTCACTTCGGATTTCACGTCGGCCATGTAGCGCTGCGCCCGGCCGAGCAGATTGCCCACCGTGCGCGCCACCTTGGGGAGTTTTTCGGGGCCGAGCACGATCAGCGCGACCACGCCGATGACGCCCAGTTCCGAGATGCCGATATCGAACATGGCTGTTGCTCAGACCTTGCGGTGCCGATGAATAAAAAAGCCGGCAACATGGCCGGCCCGGCGCCGCTGTCCGGAGATCAGGATTTTTCCTTGGCCTCGACGTCGATGGTGTCCTTCTTCACCGCGCCGGCCTGGGCACCCAGCTGCTTGTCGGCAGCCGTTGTGCCCGGGGTGGCCTCGGCATCGCCGTCGCGCATGCCGTCCTTGAAACCCTTGACGGCTGACCCCAGGTCGGAACCCATGTTTTTCAGCTTTTTCGTGCCGAAGACCATCATCACGATGACCAGGACGATCAGCCAATGCCAAATGCTCAATGAGCCCATTTCGATACTCCTTAGCGACTTTCAGATCGTCGCGCGTTTCCAGGGGCGAGGGCCGCCCAAGACATGAAGATGCAGGTGATAAACCTCCTGCCCGCCATTCGGTCCGGTGTTGATGACGGTTTTGAAACCATCGCCACAGCCTAGCTGCTCGGCCAGTCGCGGAACCAACGCCAGCATTTTACCGAGCAAGGCCTGGTCTCCAGGTTCCACTGCCGCCAGCGTGGCGATATGGCGCTTGGGCACCAGCAGAAAATGGACCGGTGCTGCAGGGTTGATGTCATGAAAAGCCACGACCTCATCATCCTCGTACAGCGTGTTCGACGGGATGGTGCCGGCAATGATCTTGCAGAAAATACAGTTGGGATCGTGCATGTTGATGAACAGTACGAGTCAAATCAGGGTTTGGATGCAAACTCGAATGAGGCGCTCACGATGGGCTGCTGTCAAGCTTGGCTACTTGGGTGACGACGCACCGCGGCGCGCGAATTCCTCGATACCCGACAAACCTTCGCGCCGCGCCAATTCGGCCAAGACCTCACGCGGCGAAATACCGTGATGGGCCAAGGCCAGGAGGGTGTGAAACCATAAATCGGCCGCTTCATAAACGATGGACTGGCGCTCTCCGCCCTTCGCCGCGAGGACGAATTCAGTGGCTTCCTCGCCAACCTTCTTGAGCATGGCATCGTCGCCCTTGGCGAAAAGACGGGCCACGTAGGACGAGGCTGGATCGGCCTGTTTGCGGGCTTCGATCACGGCGGCGAGGCGGTCGAGCACGTCGCAGCCCGGCGTGTCGGGCGCTGGTGAAGATGGCTTCATGTGTAGATTTGCTCAGGATCTTTCAGCACGGATTCGACCGTGGTCCATTCGCCTTGGCGCAACTCGCGGAAAAAACAGGAATGGCGTCCGGTATGGCAGGCAATGCCGGGGTCGTGGCCGAGTTGGCGCACCGTCAGCAGCACCACGTCGCCATCGCAATCGAGCCGGATGGATTCAACCTTCTGCACATGGCCGGAGGCCTCGCCCTTGTGCCACAGGCGCTTGCGCGAGCGCGACCAATACACGGCCTCGCCCAGTTCCAGCGTGCGCTGCAGCGCCTGCCGGTTCATCCAGGCCACCATGAGAATGTCCTTGCTGCCCGCTTCCTGCGCAATGGCGGGAACCAGGCCGCTGGCGTCCCAGCAAATCTCGTCGAGCCAGTTCATGCTGGAAGTGTAGTCATCATGCTGCTATGGACTGCGTTGACCCAGGCGCCCCGGATGGCTTGTGCCTTCATCATGCGTTCACGCGCATCGGGATGCCCAGGCCGGCCATGAAGCGCTTGGCCTCGCCGACGGTGTGTTGCCCGTAGTGGAAGATGCTCGCGGCCAGCACGGCGTCGGCATGGCCCTGGGTGATGCCATTGGCGAGGTCTTGCAGGCCGCCGACGCCACCTGAGGCGATGACGGGCACCGGGACGGCGTCGGCCACGGCGCGGGTGAGGTCGAGATCGAAGCCGACCTTGGTGCCGTCGCGGTCCATGCTGGTGAGCAGGATTTCGCCGGCGCCGGCTGCGGTCATGCGGCAGGCCCAGTCCACCGCGTCGAGGCCGGCATTGCGCCGGCCGCCGTGGGTGTAGACGTCCCAGCCGGCGCCGCGCGCGGCGAGGTCGTCGCCAGCGCGGCGTTTGGCGTCGATGGCGACGACAATGCACTGCGCACCGTATTTGGCGGAAGCGTCGGCAATCACCTGCGGGTTGGCGACGGCGGCGGAATTGAAGCTGACCTTGTCGGCGCCGGCGTTGAGCAGACGGCGCACGTCGTCCACCGTGCGCACGCCGCCGCCGACCGTGAGTGGAATGAACACCTGCGACGCCACCGCCTCGATCATGTGCAGCAGCAGGTCGCGGCCGTCGGACGTGGCGGTGATGTCGAGGAAGGTGAGTTCGTCGGCGCCCTGTTCGTTGTAGCGCGCGGCAATGTCCACCGGATCACCGGCGTCGCGCAGACCGACGAAGTTCACGCCCTTGACCACACGGCCGCCGGTCACGTCCAGGCAGGGGATGATGCGTTTGAATAGCATGGAAGTGGGAGAGCTTGGGCCTTGCGCCGTGATCAGGCCGAGCCGGCGGCCGCGGCCGCGACGCGCTGCTGCGCCGCCTTGAAGTCGAGCGCGCCGGTGTAAATGGCCCGGCCGCAGATCACGCCTTCGACGCCACTGCTTTCCACCGCAATCAGGCGTTCGATGTCGGCCATGCCGGCCAGGCCGCCGGAGGCGATGACGGGGATGGACAGCGCCTCGGCCAGGCGCACGGTGGCGTCGATGTTCAGGCCGGTGAGCATGCCGTCGCGGCCGATGTCGGTGTAGATCACGCCCTCGACGCCATAGTCCTCGAACTTGCGCGCCAGATCGACCACCTCATGGCCGGTGAGCTTGCTCCAGCCATCGGTGGCGACCTTGCCGTCGCGCGCGTCCAGGCCGACGATGATGTGGCCGCCGAAGGCGCTGCAAGCCTCTTTCAGGAAGCCGGGGTTTTTCACCGCGGCGGTGCCGATGACGACGAAGCTCAGGCCATCGTCCAGATAGCGCTCGATGGTCTCGAGGTCGCGAATGCCACCGCCGAGTTGCACCGGAATGTCTTCGCCCACCTCGCGCAGGATGGCGCGGATGGCGGGCTCGTTTTCCGGCCGGCCGGCGAAGGCGCCATTCAGGTCCACCAGATGCAGGCGCTGCGCGCCCTGCTCCACCCAGTGCCGGGCCATGGCGGCGGGCTCGGTGGAAAACACGGTGGCGGCCTGCATTTCGCCTTGCTCCAGGCGAACGCACTGGCCGTTCTTGAGATCGATCGCGGGAATCAGCAACATGGGACGGGTCGACAACGAGTTCGGGACATCCTGCCGGGTAGCCGGGTCAGGGATTCCAGTCGAGGAAATTGCGGTAGAGCGCAAGGCCTGCCGCGGCGCTTTTTTCAGGGTGAAACTGGGTGGCGAAAATCGTATCGCGGGCGATGGCGCTGGCAAAGGTCACGCCATACTCGGAGCGGCCCGCAATACTGCGCTCCGCTGTCGGCTGCGCATAGAAACTATGCACGAAGTAGAACGCCGCGCCATCGTCCACGCCCGCCCACAAAGGGTGAGCCCGGCCGTCGTGCGCCACCGGGTGCACCGCGTTCCAGCCCATATGCGGCACCTTGTAGCGGCTGCCGTCGGGCTGGTTCTGGCCAGCGAGCTGGAAGCGGCGCACCTCGCCGGCGATCAGCCCCAGACCTTGTGTCGGGCCTTCCTCGCTGCGGTCGAGCAGCATATGCATGCCGACGCAGACGCCAAAGAGTGGCTTGCCGCTGCGCGCCTGCCCGCCTGCGGCTTCAAGCACCGGTGCTTGCAGGCCGGAGTCGCGCAGCTCGCGCATGCAGTCCGGCATGGCGCCCTGGCCGGGCAGCACGATGCGGTCGGCATCGCGCACCACCCGAGCGTCGGACGTGACCACCACCTGCCAGGGAAGACCCTTGGCGACATGCTGCACGGCCTGCGACACGGAGCGCAGATTGCCCATGCCGTAATCGACGATGGCGACCGTTTTCATGCGGGCGTCGGAAGGAACGGTGGTGTGGTGTGGCGAATCAGGTGCGGACGATCCGCGCCGCAGGCGTGGTCACAGCGAGCCCTTGGTCGAGGGGATGGCCTGGCCCATGCGCGGGTCGATTTCGGCCGCCGCACGCAGCGCGCGGCCGAAAGCCTTGAACACCGTTTCGCACTGGTGGTGGGCGTTGTCGCCGCGCAGATTGTCGACATGCATCGAGATGAAGGCATGGTTGACCAGGCCCTGGAAAAATTCGTGGGCGAGATCGACGTCGAACTCGCCGATCATGGCGCGGGTGAAAGGCACATGCCATTCGAGCCCTGGACGGCCGGAAAAATCGATCACCACGCGCGACAGCGCTTCGTCCAGCGGCACATAGGCGTGGCCGTAACGGCGCACGCCTTTTTTGTCGCCAATCGCCTTGGCCAGGGCCTGGCCGATGGTGATGCCGACGTCCTCCACCGTGTGGTGGCCGTCGATGTGCAGATCGCCCTCGGCCTGCACCGTGAGATCGACCAGGCCATGACGCGCGATCTGATCGAGCATGTGGTCGAAAAAACCGATGCCGGTGGCAAGCTTGGACACCCCGCTGCCGTCGAGATTGAGTTCGACGCTGATGCGGGTTTCAGCGGTTTGGCGGGTGACCTGGGCGGTGCGCATGCTTGGAGGCTGGGAAAACGGGTTTGGCCGTGATGGAACCGCGAAGAAAGCGGTATGACGCGATGTTACCGAAGCGCAGACGCTGGCTGCAGGATGTCGGCCAGCGCCAGCAGCAAGGCCTCGCACTGCGCCTCGGTCCCGACGGTGATGCGCAGGAACGGCGCAATGCGCTCGGGCTGACGGAAATGGCGTACCAGGATGCGCTGTTCGCGCAGCTTGGCAGCCAACTCGGTGCCAGCATGCCGTGGGTGGCGCGCAAAAACGAAGTTGGCGGCCGATGGCAACACCTCGAAGCCGTGTTGCTGCAAACCGGCGACAAGCTTGTCGCGGCTGGCGGTGATGAGTGCGCGGGTGCGCTCGAACCAGGCTTCGTCCTGCATGGCGGCCACGCCGCCGGCAATGGCCAGCCGGTCCAGCGGGTAGGAATTGAAGCTGTCCTTCACCCGCACCAGGGCTTCGATCAAATCGACATGGCCCAGCGCGTAACCCACCCGCAAACCAGCCAGGGCGCGGGCTTTCGACAAGGTGCGCACCACCAGCAGGTTGGGATGGCGGTCGATCAGCGCGGCGGCGGTCTGCGCGCCGAAATCGACATACGCCTCGTCGACCACCACCACCGCGTCGGGAAAGCCTGTCAGCAGGCGCTGGACTTCGGCCAGGGCCAGCGCCATGCCGGTGGGCGCGTTGGGGTTGGGAAAGATGATGCCGCCGACGCGACCGTCGCGTCCGGCTTGCAAATAGTCGTCCACGCCGAGGCTGAAGTCGTCGCGCAAGGGCATCAGGCGCGTGGCCATGTCGTACAGCCGGGCATAGACCGGATAGAAGCTGTAGCTGATGTCGGGGAACAGCAGCGGCGCGTCGTGCTTGAGCAGCGCCTGAAACACATGGGCCAGCACTTCGTCCGAACCATTGCCGACGAACACCTGCTCGGCCTGCAGGCCATGATGGACGGCGATGGCGTCTTTCAGCGCCCGCGCCTCGGGGTCGGGATACAGGCGCAGGTCTTCCGTTGCCGCCTCGCGGATGGCCTGCAGCACGCGCAAGCTGGGGCCGTAGGGGCACTCGTTGGTGTTGAGCTTGATCAGGCCGGCGATCTTCGGCTGCTCGCCCGGCACATAGGGTGTGAGGCCGTGCACGACCTCGCTCCAGTATCGGCTCATGAATTGGCTCCCCAGGCGCTGCGCGCCATCCCTCCGAGAGGGTATGCGCCTTTGAGGCGGCTCTGCAGGCTCATGCCTAGGCCTTGAGGTCGTGATCCAGGCGCATTTCGGCCGCCAGCGCATGCGCCTGCAGGCGCTCGCCATGTGCCAGCACCGAGGCGATGCGGCCCAGGCGCTGCGCGCCGGCGTGGCTGACCTCGATCAAGCTGGTGCGCTTGATGAAGTCGTACACCCCGAGCGGCGAGGAGAAGCGCGCCGTGCCCGAGGTGGGCAGCACATGGTTGGGGCCGGCGCAATAGTCGCCGAGCGACTCGGAGGTGTAGGCGCCGAGGAAGATGGCGCCGGCATGACGCAGGCGATCGGCGATGGGACGCGGCTGCGCGGCCGACACTTCCAGGTGCTCGGGGGCGATGCGGTCGGCCAGTTCGCAGGCCTCGTCCAGATTGCGCACCTGGATGAGGGCACCACGGCCGGACAGCGATGCGGCGATGATGGGCTGCCGACTCATGCCCGGCAGCAGGCGGCGGATTTCGGCGGCCACGGCGTCAATATATGCAGCGTCCGGGCACAGCAGAATGCTCTGCGCGAGTTCGTCGTGCTCGGCCTGGGAGAACAAATCCATCGCCACCCATTCCGGCGGGGTGGTGCCATCGGCGATGACCAGGATTTCCGAAGGCCCGGCGATCATGTCGATGCCGCAAATGCCGAACACGCGACGCTTGGCGGCGGCCACATAGGCGTTGCCGGGGCCGGTGATCTTGTCCACCTTGGGCACGGTGGCTGTCCCAAATGCCAAGGCACCCACGGCCTGGGCGCCGCCAATGGCGAAGGCGCGGCTGACACCGGCCACGGCCGCTGCGGCCAGCACCAGGGGATTGCGCTCGCCACCGGGCGTGGGCACGACCATGATGATCTCGACCACGCCGGCCACATGGGCAGGAACGGCATTCATCAGCACCGAGGACGGATAGGCCGCCTTGCCGCCCGGCACGTAGATGCCGACGCGGTCCAGCGGCGTCACCTTCTGCCCCAGCAGGGTGCCGTCGGCGTCGACATACTCCCAGCTCTGGCCAACCTGCTGCATCTGGCGCTGGTGGTAGTCGCGCACGCGCTCGGCGGCCTGCTCCAGCGCGTGGCGCTGCTCGGCGGGAATCTGCGCCAGCGCGGCACGCAGCTCGGCCTGGGAGATTTCGAGCGCGGCCATGTTCGGTGCGTCGAGATGGTCGAAGCGGCGGGTGTAGTCCAGCACGGCGGCGTCGCCACGGGCGCGCACATCGGCCAGGATGTCGGCGGCGCGGGCGTCGATCTCGGCATTCTCCTCGGCCATGCGGGCGAAGAGCTGGGCGTACTGCGCCTCGAAGTCAGGGCTTGCGGTGTCGAGACGGCGCAGCAGCAAGTCGGAAGCGGGGGCGTTCATGCGGGAATGGATGCGTTGGATGCAGCGGCGGCGCGCAGGCCGTCGACCAAAGGTTTGAGCGCGGCGGTCTTGGTCTTGAACGCAGCCTGGTTGACGATGAGCCGCGCCGAAATGTCCATGATGGATTCGACCTCGACCAGGCCGTTGGCCTTGAGCGTGCCGCCGCTGGAGACCAGGTCGACGATGGCATCGGCCAGGCCGATGAGGGGCGCGAGTTCCATCGAGCCGTAGAGCTTGACGAGATCGACATGCACCCCCTTGGCGGCGAAGTGCTCGCGCGCCAGATGCACATACTTGGTGGCCACGCGCAGGCGCGCGCCCTGGCGCACGGCGTGGGCGTAGTCGAAGCCCTGCGGCGTGGCCACGCTCAGGCGGCAGCGGGCGATGCCGAGGTCCACCGGGCGGTACAGGCCGTCGCCGCCGAGCGCGGCGTCGGCTTCGAGCAGCACGTCGAGGCCGGCCACGCCGAAATCGGCGCCGCCGTAGCGCACATAGGTGGGCACGTCGCTGGCGCGCACCAGCACCACGCGCAGGTCCGGCCGGTTGGTCGGCAGGATGAGTTTGCGCGTGGCTTCGGGATCTTCCGCCACGGTGATGCCGGCCCGTGCCAGCAGCGGCAGGGTGTCGTCGAAGATGCGGCCTTTGGACAGCGCGAGAGTGAGCATGGTGGACGAAAGATTACCGGATGCGTAGAGACTTGCAGGACGCGGGGTGAAGGGCGGGGTCGGTTGCGGCCAGCTCAACGCACCCGCGCGATGCTGGCGCCCAGCGCGGCGAGCTTGTGCTCCATGCCGGCATAACCGCGGTCGAGGTGATAGATGCGTTCCACCAGGGTTTCGCCCTCGGCCGCCAGCCCGGCAATCACCAGCCCGGCGGACGCGCGCAGATCGGTGGCCATGACGGTGGCGCCCGACAAGCGCTCCACGCCTTGCACCACGCACGTATTGCCCTCGATGGCGATATTCGCCCCCAGGCGCACCAGCTCCTGCACATGCATGAAGCGGTTCTCGAAAATGGTCTCAGTCAGATGCGCAGCGCCTTGCGCCAGGCAGTTCACGGCCATGAACTGGGCCTGCATGTCGGTGGCGAAACCGGGGTACTCGGAGGTGCGCACCGACACCGCACGGGGCCGGCCGCCGGGCATGGCGTCGGCCTGCACGCGGATCCAGTCCGTGCCGCTGGTGAGCGTGGCGCCGGCCTCGCGCAATTTGTCCAGCAGGCTGTCGAGATGTTCGGGCACGCAGCCGCGCAGCGTGACGTCGCCACGCGTGGCCACCGCCGCGCACAAGAAGGTGCCGGCCTCGATGCGGTCTGGCACGATGGCGTGCTCGGCCCCATGCAGGCGCTCCACGCCCTGAATGCGGATGCGCGAGCTGCCGGCGCCGTCGATGCGCGCGCCCATCTTCAGCAGCATCGCCGCCAGGTCGGCCACCTCGGGCTCCTGCGCGGCGTTCTCGATCACCGACTCGCCCTCGGCCAGGCAGGCGGCCATCATCAGGTTCTCGGTGCCGGTGACGGTGATCATGTCGGTGCTGATGCGCGCGCCCTTGAGCCGCCCGCCCGGCACGCCGGCGACGATGTCGCCATGCTCCACATGCACCTCGGCGCCGAGCTGCTGCAAGCCCTTGATGTGCTGATCCACCGGCCGCGCGCCAATGGCGCAACCACCGGGCAAGCTGACGCGGGCATGGCCGAAGCGCGCCACCAGCGGCCCCAGCACCAGCACGCTGGCGCGCATGGTTTTCACCCGCTCGTAAGGCGCGACGCAGGCGGTGATGGCGTCGGCCTGCAGGCGGATGCTGGCGCCTTCTTGCGCCACCTGCGTGCCCATGCCGGCCAGCAACTGGCCGAGGGTGCGCACGTCCATCAACTCGGGCGCGTTGGACAGCACGACGGGCTGGTCGGTGAGCAGGCAGGCCGCCATCAGCGGCAGCGCAGCGTTTTTCGCGCCACTGATCTGCACGTCGCCATGCAGCGGGCGCTCGCCCTGAATGCGGAGTTTGTCCATGGGGAATGATGTGATCCGGCCGTGCCGGAGAAAGACTTGTGGATTCTAGGCGCCGCCCTGGTGCGCCCTGAAGGCGCGCTCTAGTCGGGCATGGGCTCGCCGGGGGCGACGGTGCGCATCGACAGCGCGTGAATTTCAGCGCGCATGCGGTCTCCCAGGGCAGCGTAGACCAAGCGATGCCGGGCCAGGCGCGACTGCCCGGTGAAAGCGGGGCTGACGATGGTGGCGTAGAAATGCTGGCCGTCACCCTGCACCTCCAAATGGGTGCAATCCAGACCGGCGGCGATGAGGTCGCGCAGATGTTCGGGGGTGGGGAGAGCCATGATGGTGGGCGAAAACGAGAGATGACGATGGGCGCGGCGCAATGGTCAGTTGCGCAATTTATAGCCGCGATGCAGCCAGGACCAGGCCAACCCGCCGCAGACGGCATTGCCGATCAGGGCTGCGAGGAGGCAGGTCCAGGGCGAGATGTCGGAGACGCCAAAAAAACCGTAGCGAAATCCGTCGACCAGGTAGAAAAACGGGTTGAAATGCGACACCGCCATCCAGAACGGCGGCAAACTCTTGACCGAATAGAACACGCCCGACAAAAACGTGGCCGGCACGATGATGAAGTTCTGGAACGCCGCCATCTGATCGAACTTCTCGGCCCAGATGCCGGCGACGACGCCCAGCGACGCCAGCATGGATGCCCCCAGCACGGCGAACACCAGAATCCACATGGGATGGCGATACTCCAGCGGCACGAACCACAGCGCCACCAGCGTCAGCCCAAGCCCCACGCTCAAACCCCGCACCACCGAGGCGCCGACATAGGCGGCGAGCAGTTCCCAGGACTTGAGAGGCGACAGCAGCACGAACACCAGATTGCCGGTGATCTTGGACTGGATCAGCGACGAGGAGGTGTTGGCGAACGCGTTTTGCAGCACGCTCATCATCGCCAGGCCGGGAATGAGAAAAGCGGTGTAAGGCACGCTGCCGAACACCTTGATGTGCGCGGTCATGGCGTGCGAGAAGATCAGCAGGTAGAGCAGGCTGCTGAGCACGGGCGCGGCCACGGTCTGCAGGCTGACTTTCCAGAAACGCAGCAACTCCTTGCGAAACAGGGTGGACAGGCCGGTCATGCGGCTTGCCTGACGCGTTCAGCCACATGTTCGCTGCCATTCATGACCTGCATGAACGCGTCTTCCAGGTCGGCACGGCGAACTTCCAGTTCGTCCACCACACAGCCCGCAGCGCGTAGCGCGGCGAGGATGTGCTCGACCTCGGCCGCATCGCGCACCACGCAGACGATGCGGTGCCCTTCCGGCTTGCAGCGTGCGGCAAGCTCCGCCGGCAAAATACCGGTTGCAACGCGAAACAGCATTTGCGTCGAGGCAAAGCGCGACAACAATGCATGGGTGGAGTCCAGCGCCACGAGGCGGCCGAGCTTGAGCATGCCGATGCGGCTACAGAGAGCCTGCGCCTCCTCCAGGTAGTGGGTGGTCAACAACACCGTGTGGCCCTGGTGGTTCAGGCCGGTGATGAACGCCCACAGGCTTTGACGCAGCTCCACGTCCACCCCCGCGGTGGGTTCATCGAGCACGATGACCGGCGGCCTGTGCACCAGCGCCTGCGCCACCATGACGCGGCGCTTCATGCCGCCGGAAAGAGTGCGGGTGTTTTGTTCGGCCTGGGATGCGAGGCCGAGGTGGTGCAGCAATTCGTCGATCCAGGCGTCGTTCTTGCCCAGGCCGAAGTAACCGGACTGCAGACGCAAGGTTTCGCGCACCGTGAAAAAGGGATCGAACACCAATTCCTGCGGCACGACGCCGAGCAGGCGGCGGGTGGCGATGGGGTCGGTGGCGACGTCGCGCCCAAGCACCTGCACTCGGCCGCCACTGGCGCGCGTCAGCCCGGCCAGCATGCTGATGAGGGTGGTTTTGCCCGCGCCATTGGCACCGAGAAGGGCGAAGAATTCGCCCTGCGCAATGTCGAGATCGACGCCGTCGACCACGGCGCGACCGCCGTAGCGCTTGACGATGGCCTCGAATCGAACTGCGGGGTGTGTGCTGGAAGCGGTCATGCAAAAGTCGGCCAGGGTGTTGGACCACCAGCCGCAAAGGCTCAGGAATGCAGCTCTGGCCCAGGTGGAGCTGCGGCGGCCTCGCCGAGGGCGAAATCCAGCCCGTAGGCGGTGGCCAGATGGGCCAGGCGCGGCGGCGCTGAGAGCACGCGCAGCGCACGGTCACCCGCCTGCCTGCGCAGCTCCAGAAGCAATGCCAGGCAGGCCGAGTCGAAATCGCGCAGCGCTGCGGCATCCACCTCCCACAGCTGCGCGGTGGGCTCGGCGCGCAGTGCGCCGAGCGCCTGCCGCACCACCGCCCCGGCTTCGGCGACAGTCACGCTGGCAGGCAGAACGAAGTGCGCCATCGCCTCAACCCTTGGCGCTGCTGGCGTGAGCCAGTTCCTTGTTGCGCGTGGTGAGGGTCTGGATCAGGCCTTCAACGCCTTTTTGACCGATTTCCTGAGCGAACACGCCGCGGTAGTTGTCCACCAGCCAGATGCCCATGACGTTGACGTCGGCGATCTTCCAGTCGTTGTCCATTTTCACCAAACGGTAGTCAAGCTGGATGGGCTCGCCGTTATTGAGCACGCGGGTGCGAACCACGACGTTGGTCGCATTCGGCGCGGCGCGAAATGGCAGGTATTCCACCTTTTGATTCTTGATCTGGCTCACCGCGCCCGAGTAGGTGTGGATGAGCAGGAGTTTGAACTGCTGCTGCAATTCCTTCTGTTGCGCGGGGGTGGCCTGGCGCCAGTAGCGGCCGACGGCCGAGGCCGTCATGTGCTGGAAGTCGACGAAAGGCAGGACCTTGGTCTCGACCAGTTGCATGACCTTCTGGGGGTCGCCAGACTTCAGCGCCGGGTCGTTGTTGACTGCGTCCATGACGGAATCCGTCAGCTTCTGGATGACCTGCACCGGGGCTGGCGTATCGGCCCGCGCAGCGGGCGCGGCAGCCAACAAGCCCAGGGCCAGAGCGGGCAGCAGTAAAGCGGTTTTGAATGTTCGGAACATGGAGTTCTCCAAAGGTGTTCGGCTCCCTGCCTTAACGGGCAGCAAGCGCGACAGATGACAGGGTCAGGGGCGTGCGGCCGAAGCGGCCGGGCTTGCCGTGGGCGAAACCGAGGGCGCCGCTGGAGATGATGGCGCCTGTTGAGGGGTATTGGCGGGACTGATCGCAGGGGCTGGGGCTGGGGCCGGCTGCGCTTGAGCCCCGCTGTCCATCGTGTCGCTGACGTCGCCGGCAGCGTCGGCATCTGAATAGTTGCCGCCCGAATCCAGCGGTCCGGGAGACAAAATGCCTTCGCTGCGCACGGCCTTGACTTGCGACTTGCGCTGCTGCATGAAAGCATCGCGCGTGAAAACGTAGGGGTCGAGCGCGATTTGTTCGAGCAAGGCCGTGGTGCTCAACATGTTGGCGCGGGTATTGACGAGTTGCAGCACGGCCGCCGAGTTGCGCACGGCCGCGTTGTTGGTGGTGTAGTTGAAGGGCGCGTAAAAAATGGCCACTCCGGTACCGGCAGCGTCGCGGATGGTGCTGGGGCCAAGCAGGGGTATGACGAAATACGGGCTGGAGCCGATGCCGTAACGTGCCAGTGTGAGGCCAAAGTCATTCGGCTGCTTGTACAAGCCCATCTCCGAGGAAATGTCGAGCACGCCGAGCACGCCGAACACGGTGTTGACGCCCACGCGCATGAAACCGTTCAAACCCTCCACGACGTGGCCCTGGGCGAAGTCGTTGGCCATCGACCAGACATCGCCGAGATTGCCGAAGAAATTGGTCACGCCCTTGCGCATGGGAATCGGCACCACGTCCTTATAGCCCGTGGCCACCGGCTTGAGCACGGCTTTGTCGACGTTCTGGTTGATCTTGAACATCGCGCGGTTGTAAGGCTCCAGCGGGTCTTGCGGGTTGTTGGTGGCGCACCCGGCCAACAGACTCGTGGCCAGTGCAAGGCCAATGGCGGCATACTTGAGCGGCCGCCCTGAAGCAGCTTGGGCGGGTTGGACAGACAAGCCTGAGGACAATATGCGCTCCATGGGTTTATTTCGCGGCCGCGTTGCTATGGCCGCTATTGCTCGATGCGGCCTTGTTGTAGAGGAACTGGCCAATCAGATTCTCCAGAACCACGGCTGATTGCGTGTTTTGAATCACGCCACCATTTTGAAGGTTCTTCTGGGAAGCGCCGGGGTCGAGGCTGAGATATTGGTCGCCAAGCAGGCCCGAGGTGAGAATCTTGGCCGATGTGTCGGTGGGGAATTTATAGCGCTGATCCAAGGCCAGCGTGACCTTGGCCTGAAAAGTCTGGTTGTCGAACTGGATACCGGCGACACGACCGACCACCACGCCTGCGCTTTTCACGGGGGCATCGGACTTGAGGCCGCCGATATTGTCGAACTGGGCGGTGACGTCGTAGGTCGGGCCGAAATTCAGGCTCAGCAGATTGCCGGCCTTCAGTGCCAGAAACAGCAGGGCCGCCGCGCCGATCAGCACGAACAGCCCCACCCAGACGTCGATTTTCTTGCTTTCCATGCCTGCTCCTTGTCGCTCGGCGCCACGCTTTGCAGTGGCGGCGCCGAGCCTGTGCGTTCAAGTGCTGAACATCAGCGCCGTCAAAATGAAATCCAGCCCCAGCACGGCCAGCGATGCCACCACCACGGTGCGGGTGGTCGCGCGCGACACGCCCTCGGGCGTGGGCTGGGCGCGCCAGCCCTGGTAAAGCGCGACGAAGGTGACGGCCACGCCGAACACCAGGCTCTTGATGACGCCGTTGCCAACGTCCTTGAACACGTCCACGCCGCTTTGCATCTGCGACCAGAAGGCCCCCGAATCGACGCCGATCATCAGCACGCCGACGACATAGCCGCCGACGATGCCCACGGCGCTGAACACGGCGGCCAGGAAGGGCATGGCGATCAGGCCACCGACGAAGCGCGGCGCCAGGATGCGCGCCATGGGATCGACCGCCATCATCTCCATCGCCGAAATTTGCTCGCCCGCCTTCATCAGCCCGATCTCGGCGGTCAGCGAAGTGCCGGCGCGTCCGGCGAACAGCAAGGCCGTGACCACCGGGCCGAGTTCACGCACCAGGCTGAGCGCCACGACCAGGCCGAGCGAGTTGGCTGCGCCGTAGCGCGACAGCGTGTAGTAGCCCTGAAGCCCGAGCACGAAGCCGACGAACAGGCCCGACACGGCGATGATGGACAGCGAGTAGTTGCCCAGGAAAAACACCTGTTGGGCGATGAGCTGCGGGCGGCGCAATGCGCTTGGCAGCAGCGCCAACAGACGCAGGAACAGACGCAGGCCGTAGCCGAGGTTGGCCAGCAGGCGACGGGTGCCGAAGCCGATGGATGCGACGAAACCGAGGATGGCGTTCATGGCCGTGCTGCCGGTGTGTCGAGAAAGTCGGCCTGCAGCGGCGCAGCCGGGTAGTGGAAGCCGACTGGCCCGTCAGGCTCGCCGCGCACGAACTGGTGCACCAGCGGATCGGCGCTGGCGCGCAACTCGGCCGGCGTGCCCTCGGCGATGAGGGTGCCGTTGCCCAGAATGAACACGCGATCGGCGATGGCGAAGGTTTCATCCACGTCGTGCGAGACGACGATGCTGGTGAGGCCCAGTGCGTCGTTCAGGGTGCGGATCAGCCGCGCGGAAATGCCCAGCGAAATGGGGTCGAGCCCGGCGAACGGCTCGTCGTACATCACCAGCGCGGGATCGAGCGCGATGGCACGCGCCAGTGCCACGCGCCGGGCCATGCCACCGGAGAGCTGGGCGGGATAGAGGTCGCGCGCGCCGCGCAGGCCCACGGCGTTGAGCTTCATCAGCACCAGGTCGCGAATCATGCTTTCGGGCAGGCGGGTGTGCTCGCGCAAGGCGAAAGCCACGTTCTCGAACACCGTCTGATCGGTGAACAGCGCGCCCATCTGGAACAACATGCCCATGCGCCGGCGCGCGGCGTACAACTCGGCATGCCGCATCGCGCCCACGTCCTGGCCGTCAAAGCGCACCGTGCCGGCAGTGGCCCGGATCTGGCCGCCGATCAGGCGCAGGGTCGTGGTCTTGCCGCCTCCGGAGGCGCCCATGACCGCCACCACCTGGCCAGGCATCACCCGCAGCGAAGCCTGCGTAAGCACAGGGCGCGCGTCGTAGCCAAACTCGACGGCGTCGAATTCGACCAGCGGCTGCTTGGGCGTATGGGTCATACGTTGGAAGTTGGGTATCCGGGTTGCCCCGAAGGAAGTCCTGCATTCTATTGAGACTGCATCAATGTGCCGTTGGCGGCCTGCCAACACCGGGTTCTTCGACGCCAAAGTCGTTGAATGTGCTGTGCTCTGGGCAATATTTCCCAATCAAAACCTATGATTGCAGCTCTCAGGTTCGCTCCCGCATGCCACACCACACTGGAAACCATTGCCATGACCGGACCCGATCGTCCTTTTTGGCAGCGCTTGTTCGAGCAAAACATCACCCCCTGGGATCGCGGTTCGGCCAGTCCGCAACTGCTGGCGTGGCTGGAAAGCGGCACGCTCAGCCCTTGCCGCATTCTGGTTCCCGGCTGTGGCAACGGGTACGAAGTTCTGGCCCTGGCTGCAGCGGGTTTCGAGGTCACGGCGCTGGATTACGCCCCGGCTGCGGTCGAACGGGTTGCTGCGCAGCTCCGGGCAGCAGACCTACGTGGGAGCGTTTTGCAGGCTGATGTGCGCGAATGGACGCCGGATGATGGCCTGTTCGATGCGATTTACGAGCAAACCTGTTTGTGTGCGCTGCATCCGGACGACTGGATGAGCTATGCCGCGCGGCTGCATGCCTGGCTCCGGCCTGGAGGGCGGCTGTTCGCTCTCTTCATGCAAACGCTCAAGGATGGCGCGGCCCAGGGCCTGATCCAGGGGCCGCCCTATCACTGCGACATTCACGCCATGCGCGCGCTGTTTCCCGCGTCGCGCTGGGACTGGCCGGCGCCGCCCTTCGCCCATGTTCCCCACCCTTTGGGGATCTTCGAAATCGGCATCCTGCTGCAGCCCAAGCCAGCCGCATAGCAGCGCCTGGGGTGCCGGCGCTGCCCAAGCCGGCTCAACCAGCTTCGTGCTGCGTCACGCGCTGCACCCCACGCGCCGCTTCATGAACCTCGACGTGGGACGACTCGAAGGCTCGCAGCCGGGCGGCGTCGGGGACCTCGATGCCGCCGTAGCGCAGCCGCAGCAGGCCGAGACTGGAGAGGCGCTGCAAGGCCTGGTTCACGCGCTGGCGCGACAGGCCGCAGAGATAGCCCAATTCCTCCTGCGTCACGCGCAGCAGCTGCCCCACGCCCGGATACAGCACCGGATGGAACATGGCGGCCAGGGTGTGCGCCACGCGCTCGTCCGAACCGGCAAGCCGGTCGATCTGCAACTGCCCGATGAACTGGCCCAGACGCTCGTTGAGCTGGTTGACGATGGTGTGGTTGAACGCCAGGCTCCGGTCGAGCAGCCAAAAAAAGGTCTCGGCCGGCAGCAGGCCGATACGGCTTTTGCGCAGGGCGATCACGTCGTACTTCCAGACGTCGCGCTTGAGCAGCGTGCCCTCGCCGAACCAGCCTCCTGGCGCCACGCCCGTGTAGGTGATGGTCTTGCCCGAGAGCGAGACCGAAGATACCTTGACCAGGCCGCTGAGCACGCCCACCCAATGCTCGGCGCTCTGGCCGCGTTGGCAGACGGGGGCGCCGGGCTCGAACACCTGCACGCGCAAATCGTGGTGCACGCGCAGGCGTTCGCTGTCCTGCAGCTCGGCCATCCACGGGCAGGACTGGGTGAATTCGGTGTAATCCCTAGGCTTCATGGCGCTTGATTGTCGTTTTGGGGACAAATATGCGCCAAATTCCAGCCTAAACTCCATGACAAAATGTAAACGCTTCGAGCAAACCCACCAAAACGACGAGATGGGCAGCCAAGCATGACGATTGCGGGCTAATACCAACCCGCAACACGCAGCGCCAGGAGGAGACATGGGCGAGTTGCAAGCAGGTCGATCCGAGGACGCATCAACCTTTCCCCGGTTGCTGCTGCAGCATGCAAGGCGGCAACCCAGCGGCGTGGCCTGGCGCGAAAAAGACCTCGGCGTCTGGCAATCCATCACCTGGGCGCAGGGACTGGACTGGGTGCGGCGCCTGGCCTGTGGCCTGGCGGCCCTGGGCCTGCAGCGCGGCGAGCATGTGGCCATCGTCGGCGAAAACCGGCCACGCTTGTACGCGGTGATGCTGGCGGCGCAAACCCTCGGCGCCATTCCAGCCCCGCTCTATCAAGACGCCGTTGCGGCCGAACTGGCCTATCCACTGGAACTGGCGGCGATGCGTTTTGCCATCGTTGAAGACCAGGAGCAGGTGGACAAGTTGCTGGACATGCGCGGGGCGCTGCCGCTGCTCGACCATATTTTGTTCCACAACCCGCGAGGCCTGCGCCAGAACACGGCCCGAGGTTTGCTCAGCCTGGACGAGGTCGAGGCGCTGGGCCGGCAGCACCACGCTTTGCACCCCGATCTGTTCGAGCAAGTGGTGGCACAAGGCCGGCCGGAGGATGTGGCGGCGCTGTTCTTCACCTCCGGCACCACCGGCCACCCCAAGGGCGTGGTGCACACCCACGCCAGCCTGATCGACCGCGCCCGCGCCGGCGCCGCGTTCGACCGGCTCACCGCGCGTGAGGACGTGCTGGCTTACCTCCCTCCGGCATGGATCGGGCAGAACATCTTTTCCTACGCCCAGCATCTGGTCTGCGGCTACACGGTGAACTGCCCGGAGTCGCCATCCACCGTGGCCATCGACCTGGGCGAAATCGGCCCGACCTACTACTTCGCCCCGCCACGCGTGTTCGAGGCCCTGCTCACCAAGGTGCAGGTGCGCATGGACGACGCCGCAGGCTTCAAGCGCTGGCTGTATCGCGCCAGCATCGCCCTGGCCGAACGGGTGCAGGGGGCACGCGACGCGGGCGGCCACCCGGCGCTGCGCGACCGCCTGCTGCTGCCCCTGGTCAACGCACTGATGCTGGCGCCGCTGCGCAATGGGCTCGGCCTGAGCCGGGTGCGCGTGGCCTACACCGCGGGCGAGGCCATCGGCCCCGAGCTGTTCCGCTTCTACCGCGGCATCGGCATCAATCTCAAGCAGCTCTACGGCTCGACCGAAACCGCGGTGTTCGTCTGCATGCAGCCCGATTCCGGCGCGCGCAGCGACAGCGTCGGCCTGCCCGCGCCGGGAGTGGAATTGCGCGTGAGTGACAGCGGCGAGATCGTGTTGCGCAGCGCGGGGCTGCTGCGCGAGTACTACCGCAATCCGGAGGCCACCGCCGAGGTGCTCGACGCCGACGGCTGGTATCACACGGGGGACGCCGGCTGGATCGAGCCCGACGGCCAGTTGCGCATCATCGACCGCGCCAAGGACGTGTCGCGGCTGGCGGACGGCACCCTGTTCGCGCCCAAGCTGATCGAGAACAAGCTCAAGTTCTACCCGGCGATCAAGGAAGCGGTGGCCTTCGGTGCCGAACGCGCGCATGTGGTGGCGCTGCTGAACATCGACTTCGCGGCCGTGGGCAACTGGGCGGAAAAGCGCGCCCTGCCGTACAGCGGCTACGCCGACCTCGCCGCCAAGCCCGAGGTGCTGGCGCTGCTGGCGGATTGCGTGGCGCGTGTGAACGCCGACCTCGCCGCCGACCCGCACACGGCCGGGGTGCAGGTGCACCGCTTCGCCGTGCTGCACAAGGAACTGGACCCGGACGACGAAGAACTCACCCGCACCCGCAAGGTGCGGCGGCGCTTCGTCGCGCAGAAATACGCCGCACTGGTGGCAGCCCTGTACGACCCGAGCCGCCAGCAGCAGCACATCCACGTGCAGGTGCGTTTCGACGATGGCCGCACCGGCTCGGTGCAGGCGGATCTGCCCCTGGTTGACGCCACCGTTCACCCCGCGCTGCGCCAAGCCGCCTGAACCCATCCCCGCCAAGAGCCCACGCGATGAACCTCGCCCTGCGTCTGTCCAATCCCACGCAGCAATCACCTGCCCCCACGGCTGGCACGCAAGCCGCCACAACATCAGCGGGCCGCGCCGACGTGCTGCTCGAACTGGCCGACATTCACCTGGCATTCGGTGGCATCAAGGCGCTGCAGGGCGTGGGCTTCGATGTGCGGCGCGGCGAGATTCGCGCCATTATCGGGCCCAACGGCGCGGGCAAGAGTTCGCTGCTCAATGTGGTCGGGGGCGTCTACCAGCCGCAGCGGGGGAGGGTGCGTTTCGACGGCCGCAGCCCCGCCCGCATGCAGCCGGCCCTGGCCGCGCGCTTGGGCATCGCCCGCACCTTCCAGAACCTGGCGCTGTTTTCGGGCATGAGCGTGCTCGACAACATCATGGCCGGGCGCAGCCTGCATATGCGCTGCGGACTGCTGGCGCAGGCGCTGCGCCTGGGGCCGGCGCTGCGTGAGGAAATCGCCCAGCGCGAGGTGGTCGAGCGCCTGATCGACTTCCTCGAAATCCAGGCCTGGCGCAAGCAGCCGGTGGGGCGTCTGCCCTATGGCCTGCAAAAGCGGGTGGACCTGGGGCGGGCGCTGGCGATGCAACCCCAATTGCTGCTGCTCGACGAGCCCATGGCCGGCATGAACCTGGAGGAGAAGGAGGACATGTGCCGCTTCATCCTCGACGTGCGCGAGGAGTTCGGCACCACCGTCGTGCTGATCGAGCATGACATGGGGGTGGTGATGGACCTGTCGGACCGCGTCGTCGTGCTGGACTACGGCCGCCTCATCGCCGATGGCACGCCCGATGCCGTGCGCGCCGATCCCGAAGTCATTCGCGCCTATCTCGGCAGCGATGCCGCCTGATCCAAGACCCGACCGGAGCCCACGATGGGATTTTTGCTCGAAACCCTGATCGCCGGACTGATGGCCGGGGTGCTCTACGCCCTCATCGCCCTTGGCTTCGTGCTCATCTACAAAGCCAGCGGCGTGTTCAATTTCGCCCAGGGTGCGATGGTGCTGTTCGCCGCGCTGGCCATGGCGCGGCTGCAGGAACACATGCCCTGGCCGCTGGCGTTTTTGCTGGCTTTCGGCGTGATGGTGGCGCTGGCCTGGCTGATCGAGCGCCTGGTGCTGCGCCATCTGGTGAACCAGGAAGGCGTGACCCTGCTGATGGCGACGCTGGGCGTTGCCTACTTTCTCGAAGGCCTGGGGCAAATGGTGTGGGGCGGCGACATCTACCGCATCGACCTGGGCCTGCCCAAGCAGCCCACGGTGGTTCTGGGCGGACTGATTCCAGGCGGCCTGCTGCTGAGCCGCGAAGACCTGATCGCCACGCTGGCAGCGGCCCTGCTGGTGGCGCTGCTGACCCTGTTCTTCCAGAAGTCCGACGTCGGCCGCGCGCTGCGGGCGGTGGCCGACGACCATCAGGCGGCGCAATCCATCGGCATTCCGCTGTCGCGCATGTGGGTCATCGTCTGGTCCATCGCCGGCTTGGTGGCCCTGGTCACGGGCATGATCTGGGGCTCCAAGCTGGGGGTGCAGTTCTCGCTCTCGCTCATCGCCCTCAAAGGCCTGCCGGTGGTCATCCTCGGCGGGCTCACCTCGGTGCCGGGCGCCATCGTCGGCGGGCTGATCGTCGGCGTCGGCGAGAAGCTGGCGGAGGTCCACCTAGGCCCGATGCTGGGTGGCGGCATCGAGAGCTGGTTCGCCTATCTGCTGGCGCTGGGCTTCCTGCTGCTGCGGCCGCAGGGCCTGTTCGGCGAACGCATCATCGACCGCGTCTGAGGAAGGCAAACCATGTTCTACCGCGAAAACGGCCAGTTCAAAACCAGCTACGCCGCCGATGCACAGCTCTTCCCCATCCTGCAAGACCGGCTGTTCATCCTGGCTTTGCTGCTCGCGGCCTTCGTGCTGGTGCCGGCCTGGGGCTCGGACTATTTGCTGCGCGCCCTGCTCATCCCCTTTCTCATCCTGGCGCTGGCCGCCCTGGGGCTGAACGTGCTGGTGGGCTATTGCGGCCAAATTTCACTGGGCACCGGCGCTTTCATGGCGGTGGGCGCTTACGCCGCCTTCAACCTCATGGCGCGCCTGCCCGGCATGCCCCTGCTGCTGGCGCTGCTGCTCGCCGGGCTGATCGCCGCCGCCGTGGGCATGGTGTTCGGTCTGCCCAGCCTGCGCATCCGTGGCTTGTACCTGGCGGTGGCGACGCTGGCGGCACAGTTCCTGGCCGACTGGGTGTTCTCGCATGTGGCCTGGCTGACCCACGGCTCCGCCTCGGGTTCGGTCACGGCGCCACACCTTGACGTTTTCGGTTTGGCGATCGAGGGGCCGGTACGCAAATACCTGCTGTGCCTGACCCTGCTGTGCGTCGTCGCGCTGGCGGTGAAAAACCTGGTGCGCGGACGCAAGGGCCGCGAGTGGATGGCCACGCGCGACATGGACGTGGCTGCCAGCGTCATCGGCATTTCACCAGTGCGCGCCAAGCTCTCGGCCTTTGGCGTCAGCAGCTTCATCGCCGGCATCGCGGGCGTGCTGTGGGCCTTCGTCCACCTGGGCTCGTGGGAGCCGGCGGCGTTCAACATCGACATGTCGTTCAAGCTGCTGTTCATGATCATCATCGGCGGCCTGGGCTCGGTCATGGGCAGTTTTTTCGGCGCTGCCTTCATCGTGCTGCTGCCCATCGCCCTCAACCGCCTGCCGGCCATGGTCGGGCTGCAACTCTCGACCAGCCTGGTGTCGCACCTGGAACTGATGGTGTTCGGCGCGCTGATCGTGTTCTTTCTGATCGTCGAGCCGCATGGCCTGGCGCGGCTGTGGATCACGGCCAAGAACAAACTGCGCATCTGGCCCTTCCCGCATTGAGCGCGGGTTTGTCTGACCCTTGCCCGACCCCAAGAATTTTTTCACCCACACCACGAAGGAGACACCATGAAACCTCATCCATCCCTGCGCTATGCCGCACTGGTCCTGGCTCTGTCCGGCGCACTGCTCGCACCCCCAGTACAGGCAACGCCAGCCGAGCAATTTTTCCCGGTGCTGGTCTACCGCTCCGGCCCTTACGGCCCGAACGGCGTGCCCTGGGCCAACGGTTATGTGGATTACCTGAAGATGATCAACGCCCGCGATGGCGGCATCAACGGCGTGAAAATCACGTTCGAGGAGTGCGAAACCGGCTACGCCACCGATCGCGGCGTGGAGTGCTACGAACGCCTCAAGGGCAAGGGCCCGACGGGCGCAGCCGTATTCCAGCCGCTGTCCACCGGTGTGACGTTCGCCCTCACGGAAAAGGCACCGAAAGACAAGATTCCGCTGATCACCGCCGGCTACGGCCGCTCCGAATCGCAGGACGGCGCGGTGTTCAAGTGGAACTTCCCGCTGCTGGGCAGTTACTGGACGGCGGCCGACATCATCATGCAGGACATCATCAAGCGCGAAGGCGGCGCGGCCAAGCTCAAGGGCAAGAAAATCGCCCTCGTCTACCACGACTCGCCCTACGGCAAGGAGCCCATCGCGCTGTTGGAAGAGCGCGCCAAGATGCACAGTTTCACGCTGGACAAGTTGCCGGTGACGGCGCCCGGGGTCGAGCAGAAATCCACCTGGCTGCAGGTGCGGCGCGACCGCCCCGACTATGTGCTGCTGTGGGGCTGGGGGGTGATGAACTCCACCGCCTTGAAGGAAGCCATCGCCACCGCCTACCCGCTGGATCACCTGTACGGCGTGTGGTGGTCGGGGGCCGAGCCTGACGTGAAAGACGTGGGCGCCGACGCCAAGGGCTACCGCGCGCTGGCGATGCAATACGGCTCGGGCATCGGCCGGGTGCAGCAGGACATCCTCAAGCAGGTGTACGACAAGAACCAGGGCACCGGTCCGCGCGACCTGGTGGGCCAGGTGCTCTACAACCGCGGCGTGTATTCGGCCATCCTGGCGGTGGAGGGCGTGCGCCGCGCGCAGGAGCAATACGGCAAGAAGCCCATGACCGGCGAGCAGGTGCGCTGGGGCCTGGAAAACCTCGACCTGAACGACGCCGCGCTCAAGCGCCTGGGCGTGGACGGCCAGTTGCGCGCCCTGCGCACCACCTGCGAGAACCATCTGGGTTCGAGCTGGGCGCGGGTGCAGACCTGGGACGGCGCCAAGTGGGTGATGTCGCCCGAGTGGTTGGATGCCGACATGCAGATCATCAAGCCCATGGTGCGGCAGGCAGCGGCCAAGTATGCGAAGGAGCGCGACATCACGCCGCGTGACTGCGCCAAGGAAACCTCGGGCACCTGAAAACGCAAGCCCTGCAGGGCCTGAACAAGGCGCTTGCCGGCATCGCCCGGCAGCTGCCGCACCAGGCCCCGGCAGCCGTCTCCGCAGTGTCCGAAACGTTCATTCCCGCTGGCCTCCACTCCTCTCCCCTCCGCCATGACACCGACCCTCCCCAGCACGGCACAGTCCGTGGCCACGCAGGCCGCCTTGTTGCACGTCAACGGCATCGAAGTCATCTACAACCATGTCATCCTGGTGCTCAAAGGCGTGTCGCTGAGCGTGCCCGCCGGGCGCATCGTCGCCCTGCTGGGCGGCAACGGCGCGGGCAAGACCACCACCTTGCGCGCCATCTCCTGCCTGCTGCGCGCCGAGCGCGGCCAGGTCACCAAAGGCAGCATCCATTTCGACGGCCGGCGCATCGACCAGGACGATGCTCCGGCGCTGGTTCGGCGTGGCGTGGTGCAGGTGATGGAAGGCCGGCATTGCTTCGCCCATCTGAGCGTCGAGGACAACCTGCTGGCGGGCGCCTACAGCCGGCGCGACGGCCGGGCTGCAATCCAGAACTCGCTGGAGAAGGTCTACACCTTTTTCCCGCGACTCAAAACCCTCAGGCGCACGCAGGCGGCCTACACCTCGGGCGGCGAACAACAGATGTGCGCCATCGGCCGTGCGCTGATGGCCAGCCCGAAACTCATCCTGCTGGACGAGCCTTCGATGGGCCTGGCACCGCAAGTCGTGGACGAGGTTTTCGGCATCGTGCGTGAACTCAACCAGCGCGAAGGCACGACCTTCGTGCTGGCCGAACAGAACACGCGCATGGCCTTGCGCTACGCCGACCATGGCTACATCCTGGAAAACGGGCGTGTCGTGCTCGATGGCGCGGCCTCGGCCCTGGCCGAGAACGACGACGTGCGCGAGTTCTACCTCGGCCTTTCCGGCAAGGAGCAGAAATCCTTCCGCGACGTCCGCAGCTACCGCCGGCGCAAGCGCTGGCTAAGCTGAGCGGCGCTCACGCTGCGGTGTTGTGACCTCCCATCCGGCCATCTATAGAACGCGCTCGAACCACTCGCCACGCGCCCGCATACACATTCCACCGCATCGTCGTCCCATCGACATGGCCCATTCAGACGCCGGCTTCAACGCAATTCATGAAGCCCCCTACGACGCCCTGGAAACCCGCAGCCCGCAGTCGCGCACGGCGGACTTCTGGTCCGCTCTGCCACGCATCGCGGCACATGCCAAAACACACGCGCCGGCCTGGCGCGAACGCTTGCGCGACATCGACCCCGACAGCCTGAACCACCCCGAAGCGCTGGCGCAACTCCCGGTGCTGCGCAAAGCCCAGTTGCCGCAATCGCAGCGCGACAGCCGTGAGCAAGGCGGCGATGTGTTCGGCGGTCACGCCGCGATCGGCTGGGGCACGGCACGGCCGCTGGGCTCTGCGGCCCCGCTGCGGGTGTTCTGTTCGCCCGGGCCGCTGTTCGAACCCCAAGGTGCGCGGGCTTTTCGTCCATCCGCAGCAGGTGCGAGATATTGTGAAACGACATGCGCAGATTCAGCGTGCGCGTTGGCAAATTTCGCAGCACGCAGGCGAAGGTCAAATGACCTTGCAATGCGAATGCGAGCAGCCAAGTCATGCACTGGAGCAGGCGATTCGAAGCAGCGTGCGCGAATGCACAAAATTGCGCGCGCAAGTGCAATGGTTCACACCGGCAACGCTGCCCGATGACGGCAAACTCATCATCGATCAGCGCCCATTCATATCCGGCTGATCAGCGCCGCGCGCATTGGCGATCGTCGTATGGATCGTCGAGCGCAACCGCGCTCGAATGGAATTGGCGATACGGGTTGAATATCGCCGAGAATCAGTATCGATGCGGACGTGCCGACTGAAATCTCCGCGCCATGCGAAAGTCCATGGCTGCTTACGCAGCACCTGCCGCCTTGCACGGCAAGGACAACTGAACTGAGCACCCCTGGTGTGGTATGTGCCTGCCTCCACCGGGGTCAAGGAAGCTTGGGAACAAGCCTGCCTTTCCTTGCTGTGGGCCCGCTTGCAACAGGCCTGCATATCCGTTCATCGAGTGCCCCAGATCAACAAGCTCCAGGGCGCCGCCGCGCTGTTGCAGAGAGCAATAGCGCGGCGAAATAGCACGGTGATACAGGCAGAAGCTTGTCGCCGAGCATCACTGCGGATCTCAAGCGATCAGGAAATCTTCCTTGCGCTTGCCCATGCCCACTTCGGCTTGCAGCCATTTCGGCATCTTGCCGCGACCGGTCCAGGTGTCGCCAGTCTTGGGGTTGCGGTATTTGGCCGCAACCGTCGTGCCCTTGCTGCGCGAACCACGGCCGGTAGCGCCAAGATCCGACAGGCTGATACCGTATTCCTGCATTTTTCTGCGAATATCAGCTACGACATGGGAGATTTCCGACTTGCGCTGCAATTCAGCCTGCTGCTTGAGGGTTTCAATCTGGGAGAGCAAATCTTTATAGGACGACATCAGAACCTCCTTGGGTGTGAACAAAAAACGAACAAGAATCTTCATACGCAATGTCCGCATAATAATCGATATTCCAGAAAATGAAAAAAGCCACCCGGAGGTGGCTTGATACGGGGCACGACTGCGGCGCCTATTCGATAGCCCGAGTAATGTCCTCGATGACCTTTTTGGCGTCGCCGAAGACCATCATGGTTTTATCGAGGTAGAACAGGTCATTATCCAGGCCGGCATAGCCGGTGGCCATGGAGCGCTTGT